>DZDB01000048.1:1732-12543 GCA_022736605.1 Sideroxydans lithotrophicus | reverse complement strand
CCAATCCGTATTTCACACAGGATGGCCTGAGCCTGGGCTATGACCTGTACCGTCGCGATATCAATACCAGTTCACTCAATCAGGTGGCGGTATACCAGAACTCGACTATCGGTGCCGGTGTGCGTTTGGGCATACCCTTGAATGAAAAGGATGGCCTCAATCTGGGCCTGGCTGTTGAGCGGTTTACGCTAACGTTAGACCCAAATCCACTTAACAACCCAGCACAATACAATGATTTTGTTAGAGATTTCGGTAATGTTAGCGATACCGTACGCCTTGATCTGGGCTGGGCGCGCGACAGTCGCGACAGTCTCACTTATCCGACCAAGGGCATGTTGCAGCGCGTGTACGGAGAGATCGGCGTGCCACCCGGCAGCCTGAAATATTACAAAGCGTCTTACCAGCAGCAATGGTTTTACCCGGTCAGCAAGCGTTTTACGTTGATGCTGAATGGCGAAGTCGGAATCGGCGATGGCTACAGTGGCAAGCCTTTGCCATTCTTCAAGAACTTCTATGCAGGTGGTGTGAGTTCGGTGCGTGGTTATGATACTGCCACGCTGGGACCCAAACTGATTGATCCGACTAATCCAGGCTCCTATCTGGCAGCGGGGGGTAACAAGCGGGTGGTCGGCAATGTGGAATTGTTTTTCCCCATGCCCGGTCTGGAGAACGACCAGTCGGTACGCTTGAGCACCTTCGTCGACGGCGGCGCAACCTGGGGTCCGGATGATTATCTGGGCCGTTACAGCAATTTCAATTTCAAGGATTTGCGTTATTCGACCGGTGTTGCGCTGAGCTGGGTTTCACCCGTCGGTCCGCTGAAATTCAGCCTGGCCAAGCCGCTGAACGCCAAACAGGATGACCAGACACAAGTCTTCCAGTTTACGCTGGGCACCGTATTTTAAAGGGGTAATACGTGTACAAGTTTGTAGCAACAACGCTGGTCTGCCTGGGTTTGCTGGTTTCAGGCGCCGCCTCGGCGGCGGATCTTAAAATCGGTTTCGTCAACACCGAGCGGGTGTTCCGCGAGGCGCCGATTGCGCTCAAGGCGCAAAAGAAGCTGGAGAAGGAATTTGCCTCGCGCGATGCCGATTTGCAGAAAATGGCCAAACAGGCGCGTGACCTGCAATCCCAGCTGGAAAAAGACAACGGCACGCTGTCGGATAGCGACCGGCGCAACAAGGAGCGCGATCTGGCCAACCTGAACCGCGATTACCAGCGTACCTTGCGCGAATTCCGCGAAGACCTCAACGTGCGCCGCAATGAAGAACTGGCGATTGTGCAGGACAAGGCCCGCAAGGCAATCAAGGCCTATGGCGACGCTGAGAAATTCGACATCATCCTCGAAGAAGCGGTCTATTTCAGCCCCAAGATTGACATCACTGACAAGATCATTCGCTCACTGGGCGATAAGTAATTCATCATGCCGGGCGCGTCCTATTCCCTGACGGAACTGGTACAGCGTTTTGGCGGTGAAGTGCGTGGCGATGCGCAGGTTAGAGTCAGTCAAATCGCCAGCCTGAGCAGCGCCCAGCCGCATCACATCAGTTTTTTGTCGAATCCAAAATATCGCAGCCAGGTCGCGCAATCAGCTGCGGGTGCCTTGATTGTTGGCCGCGACCTGGGCGATCAGTTCGAGTGCCCGCGCATTGTTGCCGACAATCCCTACGCCTACTTTGCGCGCGTCTCCGGCCTGTTCAACCCGCCGCCTGCTGCCGAACCCGGCGTGCATGCGAGTGCCGTCGTTCACCCCGGCGCAACGCTTGCCCCAGGTGTCAGCGTCGGTGCCAACGCCGTGATCGAGCGCGGCGTGTTGATCGGCGCCAACAGCGTCATCGGCGCTGGCTGCGTCATTGGTCCTGACGCGCACATCGGCGCGGATTGTCTGCTGTACGCGAATGTGACGGTGTATCACGCCTGCGAAATAGGCGAGCGGGTGATCCTGCATTCAGGTTGCGTGATCGGCGCGGACGGCTTTGGACTCGCGCCGGATCAGGGCAAATGGCTGAAAATCCCGCAGATTGGCCGGGTAGTGATCGAAAACGATGTTGAAATCGGTGCCAATACCACCATTGACCGCGGTGCGCTGGATGACACGGTGATTGAAACCGGCGTCAAGCTCGACAATCAGATTCAGGTCGCACACAACGTGCGCATCGGCGCCCATACAGCGATTGCGGCGTGTACCGGCATTGCGGGCAGCGCCCGAATCGGTGCGCATTGCACCATCGGCGGCGCGGCGATGATTTTCGGCCATATCGAAATCGCCGACCATGTGAACATCTCGACCAATACGCTGATTACCAAATCCTTGCCCAAGCCGGGCACCTACACCTCGGCACTGCCGTTTTCAGAGCACAGCGAATGGCTCAAAAACGCCGTCCAGATGCGCCATCTCGACAGCCTGGCAAAGCGCCTGCGTGCACTGGAAAAAAAACTTGAAGATGGGGAGAAATAATCGACATGAGCAGCATGGATATCACTGAAATCATGGCCTATCTGCCGCACCGTTTCCCGTTCCTGCTGGTGGATCGGGTGCTGACGCTGGAAAAAGGCAAGCATATCGTCGCAGTCAAGAATGTCAGCATGAACGAGCCGTTTTTCCCCGGCCATTTTCCCAAACACCCGGTGATGCCGGGCGTGCTGATCCTCGAAGCGCTGGCGCAAGCCGCCGCGCTGCTGTCGTTCAAAACCGCGGGCGATGAACCCAATCCGGATGCGATCGTGTATTTTGCCGGCATTGACGGCGCGCGTTTCAAGAAACCGGTGGTGCCGGGCGACCAGTTGATGCTGCACGTCGAAATCCTGCGCAATATGCGCGGTATCTGGAAATACGCAACTTACGCTGAAGTGGACGGCCAGCGCGTGGCCGAAGCTGAAATGATGGCCACTTTGCGCTAGGTCGGATTCATGCGTTCCAGCCTGATTCATCCCACCGCGATCATTCATCCCGGCGCGCAGCTCGGGGATAACGTCAGCATCGGTCCCTACGCCATCATCGGCGAGCACGTGGTGATCGGTGACGGCAGCAGCGTCGGCGCGCACACGGTCATTAGCGGCCACACGAGCATTGGCCGTGACAACCGGATATTCCAGTTCAATTCGCTGGGTGAAATTCCGCAGGACAAAAAATACGCGGGCGAACCGACCCGGCTGGAAATCGGCGACCGCAATGTGGTGCGCGAATTCTGTACCTTCAATCTGGGCACCGTCCAGGACGGCGGCGTGACGCGCATCGGCGACGACAACTGGATCATGGCCTACGTCCACCTCGCGCACGATTGCCAGGTCGGCAACCACACCATTTTCGCCAACAACGCCTCACTCGCCGGGCATGTCACCGTGGGCGACCATGCAATTCTCGGCGGCTTCACCGGCGTGCACCAGTTTTGCAAGATTGGTGCGCACGTGATGACCGGTATCTCCAGCGTGGTGTTCAAGGATATTCCACCTTATGTGATGGCTGCCGGACAGCCCGCCGCGCCGCACGGCATCAACAGCGAAGGCCTGAAACGGCGCGGTTTTAGTGCAGAAGCGCTGGCGGCGCTGAAACGCGCCTACAAGACGCTGTACCGCGAAGGTCTGACGCTGAATGAGGCGCGTGAAAAGCTCGCCGGGCAGGCGCAAAGCGTGCCGGAAATTCAAGTGCTGCTGGACTTTATTGCCAGCTCCGAACGCGGCATCATCCGTTAAAAATGGGCAATACGTCACGCCCGCCGCGTGTCGGCATCGTCGCGGGCGAAGCCTCGGGCGATCTGCTCGGCAGCCACCTCATCAAGGCGCTCAAGGCGCGCCGCCCGGACATCGACTTCGTCGGCATTGCCGGGCCGAAAATGATTTCGGCCGGGGCGCGCAGCCTGTTCGATATGGATCGGCTGTCGGTGCGCGGCTACGTCGAAGCGCTGCGCCACCTGCCCGAGATTCTCGGCATTCGCCGTAAGCTCAAAAAGGCCTTGCTGGCCGATCCGCCCGACCTGTTCATCGGCATCGACGCGCCGGATTTCAACCTCGGCCTGGAAGCCGACCTGAAGGCCAGCGGCATACCCACGCTGCATTACGTCAGCCCGTCGATCTGGGCCTGGCGCGGCAAACGCATCCACAAAATCGCCCGTGCCGTGACCGAAATGCTCGTGGTGTTTCCATTCGAGGAAGCGATTTATCATCAGGCCGGGATTCGTGCCAGCTATGTGGGTCATCCGCTCGCCGACATGCTGCCGATGCAGCCGGACCGTGCCGCGATGCGCGAGCAATTGAAGCTGGCACCGACGCAGCCGATCATGGCGCTGCTGCCGGGCAGCCGGGTGAGCGAGCTGGCGCACCACGCGCAGCTGTTTGTCGATACCGCACGGCTGATCCATGCGCGCCAGCCCGACATCCAGTTCCTCGTGCCGCTGCTGAGCCGTGCCACCCGCGCGATTTTCGAGCGCGCGCTGTACAGCCAGGACAATCCGCCGCCGCTGCATCTGCTGATCGGCCATGCGGATTACGCCATGACTGCCGCCGACGTGGTGCTGGTGGCGTCCGGCACCGCCACGCTTGAAGCGGCGCTGCTGAAGCGGCCCATGGTAATCACCTACCGCGTGCCCAAGCTCACCGCCTGGATCATGCGGCGGCAGGCGTATCTGCCGTGGGTCGGGCTGCCGAATATCCTCGCCAACCGCGATGTGGTGCCGGAACTGGTGCAGGAAAATGCCACGCCGGAAAAACTCGCCGACGCGCTGCTGGATTTGCTCACCGATAGCGACAAGCGCGACGCCATCGAGGCAGAATTCACCCAGCAGCATGAAGCATTGCGGCGCAACACCGCCGAGCGCATGAGCGACGCGATTCTGCCGTATCTGGCGCACAAATGAATCCGGTCTGGGTCTGCGGTGTGGACGAAGCCGGGCGTGGGCCGCTGGCCGGGGCGGTATACGCGGCGGCAGTGATTCTCGACCCGGCGCGCCCCATCGACGGTTTGAACGACTCCAAAAAACTCTCTGCCAAAAAACGCGAGGCGCTGGAAATGCTGATCCAGCAACGCGCGCTGGCGTGGGCGGTGGCGTTTGCCAGCGCCGCTGAAATCGACGCCATCAACATCCTGCAAGCCAGCCTGCTGGCGATGCAGCGCGCCATCGAAAGCCTGTCCATCACGCCCACCGAAGTGCTGGTGGACGGCCTGCATTGCCCGAAAATCAGCCTGCCGTCGCGCGCCATCGTGCAGGGCGATGCGCTCGAACCGGCGATTTCGGCGGCGTCGATCCTCGCCAAAACTGCGCGTGACCGTGACTTGCTGCGTTTGCATGCGTGCTATCCGCAATACGGTTTTGATCGCCACAAGGGCTACCCAACGCGTGACCATCTGGCGGCGCTGGCGCAACACGGCATTACCCCCGAGCACCGCACCAGTTATGCGCCGGTGCGCCGCGTGATGGCACAAAACCCATGACAAACCCGGCGATAAGTGTGTACGCTGGCGGCTGTTCTTAAACTCACCACGGAGGCTCACCATGCTGTTCACGCTCGCCAAATTTCTGCACGTCATCGGCTTTACCGTCTGGGTCGGCGGCATGTTTTTCGCCTACATGGCGCTGCGCCCGGCGGCTGCCGAACGGCTCGAACCGCCGCAGCGCCTGAGCCTGTGGGAAGGTGTATTCAAGAAATTTTTCCCCTGGGTGTGGCTGTGCGTGGCGCTGATTCTGGTCAGCGGCCTGTACATGATGGCGGTCATCGGCAAGCCGCCGATGTATGTGAACGTGATGTTCCTGCTCGGCATCATCATGATGCTGCTGTTTGCGCACCTGTTCTTTGCCCCGTTCAAACGCCTTAAACGGGGCGTTGCGGCGCAGGACTGGAAAGCCGCTGGCGCCACGCTCGCGCAGATTCGCATGATCGTCGGCATTAACCTGAGCCTGGGATTGATTACCGTGGTGGTGGGCATGCTGGGGATGCTGGCGGGTTAATGCATTAGCCGAATACGCCGTTGTATTAGCTTGTGCACAGTATGCAAACGGCGAATCCGCAACATTTGAATTCAATTCGGCAGGCAAGTCAGTGCAAAAAATCCTCATCAGCATCGCCGGTAAAACCTGCATCCTGCGTTATCAAATCCTGCCCGGCGGCAGCCGCGACGGGCTGACTTGGGACGCGTATATCGCGGTTCAACCATCTGCAGAACTGGCGCGTTTCAACCTCAAGGGGCTGACCCCGGCGATGTTCTGCGTGAACATTGCCGACGCGGTGAATACCCACCATGCCTGCGCTGGTGTGGTGGAAAACGAGCGCCAGCAGGCGGTCGCGCGCTGGCAGCTGGATGAGCTGGATTATGGCCGCGCGTTGCGCGCAGGTGTGAATCCGCCCGGCCATGCTGCGGTGGTGCACGCGCTCAAACAATTGCCCGGCTACGTGCAGGCGATCGACGGTCAGTGCCTGGATTTTGAAGCGGTGGTGGTGCCGGATGCGCCGCTAGCCAGCGGTTATCAACTCAGCGTGGTGACAGAAGACGTGGGCGAGCGCCGTGCGCCGTTTGCGTTTTACAGCCTGGATACGCACGACGCGACCGGCTGGCGCGGCTATCCGCCGCCGCAGGCGCATCTGCCGCCGGTGCGTACGGCGCTGGATGCGCAGTTACGCGCAATCGCCGAGGCAGGCATTCAGCTGACACAGGTGATCGATGAAACCGATTACGTCATTGCACTGAATTTTCCGCTCTGGCGTGGGATGCTGGCGTGAGGCGGTCGAAGGCGATGGACAGGATTAACAGGATTTCTTGCAGGATTAACAGGAAAAGGCTTAACCAGATTGGATTTTATTACCGTGTTTTGACCTGTTAATCCTGAAAAATCCTGTTAATCCTGTCCATAACCCAGCAAAGCCCGGCCTACGGCTTGACCTGATTGCCCTGGCATAGCTCGGGCTTGCCGAATTTGGTGTACACCGGCGCAATGCCGGTTGGCGCGGTGGGCAGCGGAAACACGTAATACGCCGCGCCGTCGAGGCAGATTTTGTACAGTTTCCACGCCTGTATCTGGCCTTCCACGCGGATTTCCTCGATCAGGTTCTGGTTCAGCTGGATTGGCCGGTCAGCCGCCTGCACCCAGGGTGACAGCGCGCTCAACATCAATATCCATACGCCGGTTTTCATCGTGCGCTTCCTCCATTCTGGTTGATGCAAGCACGCGTCGCGCGGGGATGAGGGGCGCTGCATTGGGCTACAATACGCGCTACCCACCTGTTCTGACAACGCCATGCCTGAAATCCTCAGCTCGCTGCACAATCCGCGTTACAAGCAGCTCAAGAAGCTGGCCGAATCCGCCGCGACCCGGCGCGAGCTGGGGCAAACCCTGCTCGACGGCGAACACCTGCTGGCCGCCGCGCTCGATGCCGGGATTCAGCCGCGTTTGCTGCTGACGCCGCTGGATGCGCCACGCCACGCGCTGCTGGCACGCTGCCCGGCGGTCGAGCAGCTTGAGCTCGCGCCGGCGCTGTTTAACGCGCTGTCGCCGGTCAAAACCCCGACTGGCGTGCTGGCGCTGATCGACATTCCCGCTGCCGTGCCGCCCGCGTCGCCGCTGTTCTGCGTGTTGCTGGAGGCAATACAGGATCCCGGCAACCTCGGCACCATGCTGCGCAGCGCGGCGGCAGCCGGGGTGGACGCGGTGTACCTGTCGCCGCAGTGCGCCGATGCCTGGTCGCCCAGAGTGTTGCGCGCGGGCATGGGCGCGCATTTCGTGATGCCGATTGTCGAGCACGCCGACCTGTGCGCGCTGGCGCGGGATTTTGCTGGCGCAGTGTGCGCCGCCGAGTTGGGCGCGGCGCAATCCCTGTTTCAGACCGACTTGCACGGCGCGGTGGCGTTTGCCGTGGGCAACGAGGGTGCCGGGCTGTCGGCTGAGCTGTGCGCGGCGGCCAGCGTGCAATTTTCCATCCCGATGCCGGGACAGGTCGAATCGCTTAACGCGGCGGCGGCATTGGCGGTATGCTTGTTTGAACGGGTCAGACAAAAAGGCTAACGCATGGTAACGCCGTATATCCTCGATTTCAGCCAGATCGGCATGGCCGACGTGGCGCGCGTCGGCGGCAAGAACGCCTCGCTCGGTGAAATGATTGGCCAGCTATCCGCCGCCGGGGTGAACGTGCCCGGCGGTTTTGCCACCACGGCGCAGGCGTTCCGCGATTTTCTCGATTTCAATCAGCTCACAGCGCGCATCAACGCCGCGCAGGCCGGGCTGGATGTGCGCGACGTGACGCAACTGGCAAAATGCGGCGCGGAAATTCGCGGCTGGGTCGTGGCGGCCAGTTTTCCGCCGCAGTTCGAGGCGGCAATTCGTGCTGCCTATGCAACGCTGGACACTGGCACCTCGGTCGCGGTGCGCTCGTCGGCCACTGCAGAAGACCTGCCCAACGCTTCGTTCGCCGGGCAGCAGGAAACCTACCTCAACATTCAGGGCGTCGATAATCTGCTCGCGGCTGTGCGGCTGGTATTCGCCTCGCTGTACAACGACCGTGCCATTGCCTACCGGGTGCATCAGGGGTTTGACCACGCCAAAGTGGCGCTGTCGGCCGGGGTGCAGCGCATGGTGCGTTCCGACCTGGCGTGCTCGGGGGTGATGTTCACGCTCGATACCGAATCCGGCTTTGACGGCGTGGTGTTCATCACCGCCGCGTACGGGCTGGGCGAAACCGTGGTGCAGGGGCAGGTCAACCCGGACGAGTATTACGTGCACAAGCCGACCGGCGCGGTGATCCGCCGCAATCTGGGCAGCAAGGCCATCAAAATGGTGTTCGGCGCCGCGCACGACGCACACCACGCCACGCTGCTTGAGGACGTGGCCGCCGCCGACCGGCGCCGTTTTGTGCTGGCGGATGCGGAGGTGCAGGAACTGGCGCGCCAGGCGCTCGCCATCGAACAGCATTATGGTCGGCCGATGGACATCGAGTGGGCGAAAGACGGCGTCAGCGGCGGGCTGTACATCGTGCAGGCGCGACCCGAGACGGTACAGGCGCGGGCCGGTGCCACGCAGTGCCGGTTTGCCCTGAAGCAGCATTCGGCCATCCTCGCGCAGGGGCGCGCCATCGGCAGCCGCATCGGTCAGGGCGTGGTGCGCAATATCGCCAGCCCGGGTGACATGGCGCGGGTGCAACCAGGCGACGTGCTGGTCACCGACATGACCGACCCGGACTGGGAGCCGGTGATGAAACGCGCTGCTGCCATTGTCACCAATCGCGGCGGACGCACCTGCCATGCCGCCATCATCGCGCGCGAGCTGGGCATCCCGGCAGTGGTCGGCGCGGGTGATGCGACAGCGGTGTTGCGGGATGGCGCGGCGGTCACGGTGTCGTGCGCCGAGGGCGACGTCGGCTACGTTTACGATGGCCTGCTGCCGATCGACGTCACCGAAGTGACGCTGGGCAAGCTGGCCGAGCCGCCGGTCAGGATCATGCTCAATCTGGGCAACCCGGAAGCTGCATTTGCCGCCTGCCAGTGGCCCAATCACGGCGTCGGCCTGGCGCGGCTGGAGTTCATCATCAACAACCAGATCGGCCTGCACCCGCGCGCGGCGCTGGATTATCCCAATGTGCCTGCTGACGTGGCGGCGGCCATCGCGGAAAAATCGGCGGGCTACGTTGATCCAGTTCGATTTTATGTCGACAAACTTGCCGAAGGCATCGCCACGCTGGCGGCTGCGTTCTGGCCCAAGCCGGTGATCGTGCGCCTGTCGGATTTCAAATCCAACGAATACGCCAATCTGCTCGGCGGACGGGCGTATGAGCCGCTGGAAGAAAACCCCATGCTCGGTCTGCGCGGCGCGTCGCGCTACGTGTCGCCGCTGTTTGCGGCGGCGTTCGCGCTGGAATGCCAGGCGGTGAAGCAGGTGCGCGTGGGCATGGGTCTAACCAATGTCGAGTTGATGATTCCGTTCGTGCGCACGTTGGAGGAGGCCGTCGCGGTGGTCGATGCGCTCGCGCATAACGGCCTCAAGCGCGGCGAACACGGTTTGCGCCTGATCATGATGTGCGAGATTCCGTCCAACGTCTTGCTGGCGGCGGATTTTCTGCGCTACTTCGACGGCTTCTCCATCGGTTCGAACGATCTGACGCAGCTGACATTGGGGCTGGATCGCGATTCGGCGCTGGTGGCGGCGGGGTTTGACGAGCGCAATCCGGCGGTGAAAGCCTTGCTGGCGCAAGCCATCCGCGCCTGCAAGCAGGCGGGCAAATACGTCGGCATCTGCGGGCAGGGGCCGTCGGATCATCCGGACCTGGCCGACTGGCTGGTGGCCGAAGGCATCGAATCGCTGTCGCTCAACCCGGATAGCGTGCTGGAAACCTGGCAGCGGCTTGGGCGGCAGCAGGGCGTGAACAGCGTAATGTAGACAGGATTAACAGGATGTTTTGCAGGATTGACAGGAACACCCCGACACGCCTGATGCGCAAGCCTGATTTGCTTCGCGTTCAACCTGAAAAATCCTGTCAATCCTGTCCATGATTTTTATCAATGTATTCAGACAGGGGAAAAAGGACACCATGAACAAAGCGCGTAACGTATTTGGCGACCCGCTCCAGCCATGCAGCACTTCGCCGCTGACCGGCTTTACCCGCGACGGCGCGTGCCAGACCGGCGCAGAGGATCAGGGCAATCACACGGTGTGCGCGCAGGTAACGGAAGACTATCTGGCGTATTCAAAACAGATGGGCAACGACCTGTCCACGCCGGTGCCGGCATACGGTTTCCCCGGCCTGCAGGCGGGCGACCGTTGGTGCGTGTGTGCGGCACGCTGGCTGGAAGCGGCTGAGGCGGGCTGCGCGCCGCCGGTGGTGATGGAAGCCAC
>DZDB01000048.1:0-1632 GCA_022736605.1 Sideroxydans lithotrophicus | reverse complement strand
ATGCTGACCACCTGGCTGTCGTTGCACGGCGTGTTCGCGCTGTTCTCGCTGCTGGTGTACGTGCTGATGTCGCACACCCTGCACCAGCGCCGTCACCCGTCTGCCGCCATCGGCTGGGTGCTGCTGCTGGGGCTGGTGCCGTATCTGGGCTTGCCGCTGTATCTGTTGTTCGGTACCCGAAAACTGGCGCGTCAGCGTACTGCTCCCAGCGTGCCTACCCAGCCGCACGCCAATACCCTGGCGGCGCTGGCGGCGGCGCTGGGGCAGCCGCCGTCGGTGGGTTACGCGGCACTGGCGGTACATGCGGACGGCACCGCTGCTCGTAGCGCGCTGTGGGCGACCATCGAGCGCGCCACGCACAGCCTGGACGTATCCACCTTCATCCTCGGTCGCGATGGTCTGGGCGACGCAGTGGTGGCGCGCCTCATCGCGCGGGCGCGTGCCGGGGTGCGGGTGCGCCTGTTGCTTGATGGCATGGGGCGCTATATGGGCGGGCGCATCGATCTGGCGACGTTGCGTGCCGCTGGCGTAGCGGTGCGGCTGTTTGTGCCGCCGCTGCACTCGCCGTTGCGTGGACGCACCAATTTGCGCAACCACCGCAAACTGGTCATCGCTGACGACGGCTATTTGTGGTGTGGCGGGCGCAATCTGGCGGCGGAATATTTCGTCGGTGACGCGGATAAACCGGTCTGGCACGACCTCAGTTTTGACCTGTCCGGCACGCTGGCGCAGCAGGCCAGCGCACTGTTTGCGCACGACTGGGCGTTTGCCGGCGATGAGCTGCGTCCGGCAGCTTTTGAAACCGGCCAGGCCGGGTTGCCCAGTGGTGCCCAGCTGATTGCCAGCGGTCCGGATCAGCAGGACGACACGATCTACGCGCTGCTCATCAGCGCCTGCTATCGTGCCGAACAGCGCATCCTGATTGCGACCCCGTATTTCGTCCCCGACGACGGCCTGCTGATTGCGCTGACGCTGGCGGCGCGGCGTGGCGTGGCGGTGGAACTGCTGCTGCCTGCGCACTCCAATCACCGTCTGGCGGATCTGGCGCGTCACCGCGCCCTGCGCACGCTGGTTGAAGCGGGTGCCACGGTGCGCCAGGTGCCGCACATGCTGCACGCCAAGCTGATTATTGTTGATGCCGACTGGGCCTTGGCCGGATCAGCCAATCTCGACAGCCGCAGCCTGTTTCTGAACTATGAATTGATGGTGGCGTTTCACGCGCCGGAGGCAGTGGCTGCGTTTGCTGGCTGGTATCAGCAAGAATCCGCCCATGCCCGGACTTATGTGGCGCAGCGTCCCGGCCTGTGGCGTGATCTGGGTGAGGGATTGGTATTGTGGCTGGCGTTTCAGTTGTGAGTGGGTCAAATAAGGTCGCGATTACGGATCGTATCGGCCTGTTCGATGCGGTGCCAGATAAGCTGCTTTTGCGCATCGTTCAGACTTATCCACTGATCCACTTCAGCGCAAGTCCGGCCACAGCCCCGGCAAACCGCATCGCCGAGCGAGGTGGAGCAGTAACCAATGCAAGGTGAATCGGGACGGGTGGGCGGGTTCATCTTGTGACAACAGGGAATGGGTGGTGCCCCCGACACGAATCGAACGTGTGACCCTCCCCTTAGGAGGGGGATGCTC
>DZDB01000047.1 GCA_022736605.1 Sideroxydans lithotrophicus | reverse complement strand
AGTCGGTGGAGTCGGTGGAGTCGGTGGAGTCGGTGGAGTCGGTGGAGTCGGTGGAGTCGGTGGAAGAAAACAGCCTGCCCGTCACTACCCCTATCGCATCCGTACTGACGACGCTGCCAACCGCTGAGGATCACCCGGCACGGCGTAACGTGATTGACGACCTGGATGAGCAGTTGCTGCCGATCTTCCTGGAAGAAGCGGCCGAACTATTGCCCGCCATCAGCATTGCCACACGTCACTGGGGTGCCGACCTGCACGCCAGTGAAGCACCTGCCAGCTTATTGCGCCTGTTACACACGCTCAAGGGCAGTGCGCGCATGGCTGGCGCAATGCGCCTGGGTGAGCTGACCCACGTAATGGAAACGCAAGTGGGCAGCATGCTTGAAACTGGCGAACCACAACGCGCCGAATTTGAAGCATTCGAAACCGAGCTGGATCGGTTGAATGACGCCTTGCAGGGACTGCAGCACCCAGGTAGCGTAGCGCCAGAAACGCTGCTCGTTGCCGCCGAAACAGAATCACATGAAAATGCCCCAGCCGTTACCGAGCCAGCGCAGCCCAGCCAATTCGTTACACCCTTGGTCGAAGCCGAAACCAGCGCCCGCATGCTGCGTGTGCGGGCCGACACGGTCGACCGGCTGGTGAACGAAGCGGGCGAGATCAGTATTACCCGCTCCCGCCTGGAAAGCAGCGTCGTGGCAATCAAACTGGGTGCAACCGAGCTGGCGGATAATATCGGCCGCCTGCGCACACAATTGCGCGAACTGGAAATCCAGGCGGAAAGCCAGATGCAATCGACGTTGTCGCACATCCACAAGGATGACCTGCCATTCGACCCGCTCGAGTTTGACCGCTTCACCCGCCTGCAAGAGCTCACCCGCATGATTGCAGAGAGCATCAACGACGTCGGCACAGTGCAACAAAACATCGCGGTAGGCCTGAACGAAACCGAAGCTGCGCTGACGCAACAGACGCGCATGACACGTGATTTGCAACAAGCCCTGATGCATATCCGGATGGTGCCGCTGTCGAGCATTGCCGACCGGCTGCACCGTACCGTACGCCGTGCCGCCAAGGATATGGGCAAGAAAGCCAGCCTGCAGATCATCGGTGAGCAGGTTGAAATGGACCGCAGCGTGCTGGAAAAAATGGTCGCACCGTTTGAACACCTGCTGCGTAACGCCGTCGCACACGGCGTGGAAATGCCCGCAGCACGTGCTGCAGCAGGCAAATCGGAATACGGCGAAATCGTGTTACATGCACGCCAGGAGGGCAATGAAATCCTGCTCACCCTGCGTGACGACGGCGCCGGCCTGAATCTTGATGCCATCCGCGCGCGCGCCATCCAGAACGGTCTGCTGCAACCCGAAATGACCCTGACACCCACACAGATGATGCAGTTCATCCTGGCACCCGGCTTTTCCACTTCGGATAAAGTCACCGAGCTTTCCGGGCGTGGTATCGGCATGGACGTGGTTAAAAGCGAAATTGCCGGTCTGGGCGGCCGTCTGGAAGTCAACTCAGAAACCGGCCAGGGCGCGCATTTCATCGTCCATCTGCCACTCACGCTGGCGGTCACGCAAAGCGTGCTGATCTCGGCCGGTGGGCATCTGTATGCGCTGCCCTCCACCATGGTCGACCAGGTGCAGGAATACAAAACAGCGGCACTGGCTGAACTGTTTACGCACGGGAAAATCAGCTGGCAGGAACATGATTACCCATTGTTCTACCTGCCCCATCTGTTTGGCGAAACGGAGCAGTCACCCCTTGCGCAGCAGCACAACTCGGTCATCCTGTTGAGAAGCGGTAGCCAGCGTACCGCCATTCTGGTCGATGAACTGACCGGCAACCGCGAGGTCGTCGTCAAGAATATCGGCCCGCAACTGGCACGGATCAGCGGCATCGCCGGTGCCACGGTGCTGGGTAATGGCCAGGTTGTCCTCATCATCAACCCGGTACAACTGGCCTACCATCAGAATCAGCGCAGCCAGCAACCGGTGCTGCTGACCCCGGCCACGCCCGTCGCTGGTGCCAAAGTGGTGATGGTGGTCGATGATTCACTGACCGTGCGCAAGATTACTGGTCGCATGCTGACGCGCGAAGGCTACCAGGTAGTCACCGCCAAGGATGGTCTCGACGCCCTGCAGATGTTGCAGGACAGCGTGCCGGACGTGATGCTGCTGGATATTGAAATGCCGCGTATGGACGGCTTTGAGTTGACCCGCAACATGCGCGCTGACGCCAAACTGGCTAGCGTACCCATCATCATGATTACCTCGCGCACTGCCGACAAGCATCGCGATCATGCGTTCAGCCTGGGCGTAAACGACTACCTCGGCAAGCCATTCCAGGAAGAAACGCTGCTGGCGCGGATTGCAGAACTACTCGAAACGACCACCGCGCAAGCCAGTTGACGACTGCGCACTGCCCACAAAAAAGCCCAGCCTGCGCTGGGCTTTTTAACCTGCACTGACGGCGTCGCTCAAACGCCCGACCAGTCAACCACACCCGTGTAGGCACTGAGCAAGACCAGCACGCCAAATACGATGCGGTACCAGGCAAAGCCAACGAAGGTATGGTTGGCCACGAACTTGAGCAAGGCCGCGACCGCGAAATAGGCGCTGATAAAAGCCGCAACAAAACCCACGACAAAGAACGGGATGTCGCCGACCGACAACAGGCTCCAGTTTTTGTACAGGTCATATACGGTTGCCGCGAACATGGTGGGAATGGCAAGAAAAAACGAAAATGCCGTGGCCGCGCTGCGATTCAAGCCAAACATCATGCCGCCAATAATCGTCGCACCCGAACGCGACACCCCGGGAAACATGGCAACCGACTGTGCAAAACCGACTTTCAGCGCATCCTGCCAGCGCATTTCCTCTATGGTATGAACGCGCGCCGTCAAGCCACGCTTCTCGACCCACAAAATAATCACACCGCCCACTATCAGCGCCATCGCAACCGTGTAGGGATTGAACAAATAGGTTTTGATGGCGTCATGAAACAACAGCCCCAGCACCACGGCAGGCATGAACGCCACCATGATATTGCTGGCAAAACGCCATGCGTTCGCATCACGCTGTACCAGCCCTTGCGTCACCACGCCGAGCTTGGCGCGAAACTCCCACACCACCGCCAGAATCGCGCCCAGTTGAATCACAATCTCGAACACCTTGCCGCGCGCATCGCTGAAACCGCCGAGCAGATCGCCCATGATGATCAGATGGCCGGTGCTGGAAATCGGCAGGAACTCGGTCAAACCTTCGACCAGCCCCATGATGACCGCCTTCAAGACAAGCAAGATATCCATATACACGCCACCAGAATGAAGAACGCCAAGATTAACAGCAAATACTAATACACCCAAAAAAGCGGCCTGCACGTCATCCGTGCAGGCCGTCCGATTTTATGCCAGCCAACTGACTCAAGCCTTACGATAAATCTCCGCACCCTGTTTGACGAATTCGATGGCTTTGACTTCCATGCCTTGTTGCAGGGCATCCTGCTCCGACAAACCCTGCTGCGCGGCATAATCGCGCACGTCCTGGGTAATTTTCATCGAGCAGAAATGCGGCCCGCACATGGAACAGAAATGCGCCACCTTGGCCGAATCCTTGGGCAAGGTTTCATCGTGGAATTCCCGCGCCTTGTCCGGGTCCAGGCCAAGGTTGAACTGGTCTTCCCAGCGGAACTCGAAGCGCGCCTTGGACAAGGCGTTATCGCGAATCTGCGCGCCTGGATGCCCCTTGGCGAGGTCAGCAGCATGGGCGGCAACCTTGTACGCCATGATGCCGTCCTTCACGTCGTTCTTGTCGGGCAGGCCGAGGTGCTCCTTCGGCGTCACGTAACACAGCATCGCCGTGCCGTACCAGCCAATCTGCGCCGCGCCGATGGCCGAAGTGATGTGGTCGTAACCCGGTGCGATGTCGGTGGTCAGCGGTCCCAGCGTGTAGAACGGCGCTTCGTCGCACCAGTCCAGCTGCAGGTCCATGTTCTCCTTGATGAGTTGCATCGGCACGTGACCGGGGCCTTCGATCATCACCTGACAATCATGCTTCCAGGCGATCTGCGTCAACTCGCCGAGGGTTTTCAGCTCCGCCAGCTGCGCTTCGTCGTTGGCGTCGTAAATTGAACCCGGACGCAGGCCATCGCCCAGACTGAAGCTCACGTCATACGCCTTCATGATTTCGCAGATGTCTTCGAAATGCGTGTAAAGGAAACTTTCCTGATGGTGCGCCAGACACCATTTGGCCATGATCGAACCGCCGCGCGACACAATGCCGGTCATGCGCTTGGCGGTCAGCGGCACGTGCGCCAGCCGCACACCCGCGTGGATGGTGAAATAGTCCACGCCCTGTTCGGCCTGCTCGATCAGCGTGTCGCGGAACATTTCCCAGGTCAGGTTTTCAGCTTTGCCATCGACTTTTTCCAGCGCCTGATAAATCGGCACGGTACCAATCGGCACCGGCGAATTGCGGATGATCCACTCGCGCGTCTCGTGGATGTTTTTGCCGGTCGACAAATCCATCACCGTGTCGCCGCCCCAGCGGATCGCCCAGGTCATTTTTTCGACCTCTTCCTGGATGCTCGAACCGAGCGCCGAGTTGCCGATGTTGGCGTTGATCTTGACCAGGAAATTGCGCCCGATAATCATCGGCTCGGTTTCCGGGTGATTGATATTGGCCGGGATGATGGCGCGGCCCCGGGCGATTTCGTCGCGCACAAATTCCGCTGTAATCTCTTCCGGCAGCGCCGCACCATAGTTATGGCCACGGTGCTGACGCCCCAGCAGTTCGAACATTTTTTGCCCAGTCGGACCGGACGTTTTGAGCGCTTCCAGGTATTCCTTGCGGCGCATGTTTTCGCGGATGGCAACGTACTCCATCTCCGGCGTGATGATGCCCTGGCGCGCATAATGCATTTGCGTGACGTTTTTACCCGCCAGCGCGCGACGCGGCTGGCGCGCCAGACCGGGGAAACGCATCTCGGTCAGCGCCGCATCGTGCAGGCGCTCGGTGCCGTATGCCGAGCTCAGGCCAGCCAGCACTTCAGTGTCGTTGCGCTCGGCAATCCAGCCGGCGCGCACGTCTTCCAGCCCGTTGCGGATATCGATGTGCGCATCCGGGTCGGAATACGGCCCGGAACAGTCATACACATAAATCGGCGGATTCGGCTCGGCACCGAACGACGCAGGCGTATCGGATTGGCTGATTTCGCGCATCGGCACCTGAAGGTCAGAACGGCTGCCTTCGACATAGACCTTGCGAGAATTGGGCAAAGGTTGAACAGCGGCTGCGTCCACGTGGGCAGTGGCAGCGATGAATTGGGGATTGGCGTTCATGGAGCGCTCCAAAAAATGCGGGAGCACGCGCTGGCGTGCTTCCCTACGACGGCATGACCCGTATCAGGTTCAAAGGGTGTGTCTCACTCCACGCCAAACCGCGCAGAGACCCCTAGCAGAGGTGTTAAATTAAAGGAAATATGGAATAATCGCAAGGAATTAGTGCGCAGCCAGGTAGTCAACCATGAACATCGAACAAGCCCGTTTCAACATGATCGAACAGCAAATCCGCACCTGGGACGTGCTCGATCAAAACGTGCTCAACCTGTTATCCAAGGTCAAGCGCGAAGAATTTGTGCCGCAAGCCTACCGCACGCTGGCATTTGTCGACATGGAAATTCCGCTCGGTCACGGCGAAGTGATGATGCAGCCGAAAATGGAAGCACGCATCCTCCAGGAACTCACGCTCCTGAAAACCGACAAGATTCTCGAAGTCGGTACCGGCAGCGGCTATCTGACTGCTTTACTCGCCCATCAGGGACACCACGTCCACAGCGTCGATATCGCGCCCGAATTCAAAACCCGTAGCGAAGCCAAACTGCGCGCACACGGCTTCAACAACGTCTCGCTTGAAGTCGGCGACGCCGCCGCAGGCTGGTCACGTCATGGCCCGTACGACGTGATTGTGCTGACCGGCTCCACGCCCGTATTGCCTGAGGTATTCAAGCACGACCTCAAACCCGGTGGCCGCCTGTTCGCCATCGTCGGCGACGCCCCGACCATGCACGCCAAGCTGATTACGTGTGTCGCGCCCGGCGCCTACAATTCAGTCACGCTGTTTGAAACCAGCGTTAATCCGCTGATTAACGCCGTGCAACCCGAGCGCTTCGTGTTCTGATGCAACAGCTCAAACCGCAGGATTTGCAACACTGGCTGGCCGACCCGGCGCGTGCCAAACCGCTGTTACTGGACGTGCGCGAACCGTGGGAATACCAGTACTGCCACCTGCCCAACGCGGTGCTGATGCCGATGAATGGCATCCCCGGCAAACTCGATCAGCTCGACCAGCTGGCACCGATTGTCGTCATCTGCCACCACGGCATGCGCAGCATGCAGGTCGGGCGTTATCTTGAGCACAATGGTTTTGCCCACATCTACAACCTGCAAGGCGGCGTCGATGCCTGGGCGGCCAGCGTCGATCCGGATATGCCCACCTACTGATTCGCCGCGTCAGTGCATTTTTCAGGACGCCCTATGAATCGCATTATCTGGCTGTTGATTGGCGCGGGGTTAAGCCCGCTGGTGGCTGCCGCCAACCTCACCGACACATTCCACACCGCACAGGCCAACGACCCGGCCTATGCCGCTGCCCGGGCCAGTTACCGCGCCGGGATTGAGAAACTGCCGCAGGCGCGTGCCGGACTGCTGCCACAAATCAGCGTTGGTGCCAGCGCCATCCACAACAACACCGACTCTTCCGCCTTCGGCCAGCTCGATTACACCACCAAAACAGCGACGATTCAGCTGCTGCAGCCGCTCTACCGCAAGCAGTCCTATGCCCAATATGCGCAGGCGCAGCAGCAGGTCAGCGCGGCCGAGGCACAACTGAGCAACGCTGATCAGGAACTGGTGCTACGCGTGGCACAGGCGTATTTCGACGTGCTGCAAAGCCAGGATGCGCTGCGTTTTGTGCAAGCCCAACAAGCCGCCATCGGCGAACAACTGGCGCAAGCCAAACGCAGCTTTGAAGTCGGCAGCGCCACCATTACCGACAGCAATGAAGCGCAGGCGCGCGCCGATCTGGCCAACGCCCAGGCAATTGCCGCGCGCAATGATCTCGACCTCAAGCGCCGCGCGCTCGCCCGCATTGTGGGCAAACCTCCCGGCACGCTGGCGGTACTCGGCAACACCCTGCAAACGGTTGCGCCTGATCCTGCCAATCTGGACACCTGGATTGCCCGTGCCGAAGCCAACAGCCCGCAGCTCAAGGCGCAACGTGCGGCATTCAACATTGCCCGGCTGGAAATCGAGCGCAACCGCGCCGGACATTACCCCACGCTCGACGCCGTTGCCAGCTACAGCGACATACGCGACCAGAATTTCGGCAGCTTTCAGGTCAACAACAAATCCACGCAGATCGGTCTGCAACTCACGTTGCCGCTGTATCAGGGCGGCCTGGTGAATTCACGCGTGCGTGAAGCGGTTGCCAATCAGGACAAGGCGCGCGCCGAGCTGGAAGACACGCGGCGGCAAATCGAACTGAATACCAGCCAGGCGTATCTCGGCGTGACCAGCGGCGCGGCGCAGGTCACGGCGCTGGAACAGGCGCAGGTGTCAAGCCAGACATCGCTCGCATCCAGTAAACTGGGGCTGGAAGTCGGCGTGCGCACCACGCTCGACGTGCTCAACGCGCAACAGCAGCTGTACGCCACCGAGCGCGATCTGGCCGCCGCGCGCTACGCCTATCTATTGTCTGGATTACGCCTGAAAGCCGCTGCGGGCAGCCTGACTGAAGCCGATCTGGCAGCAGTTGACCAGCTGCTGATCCCGGCCAGATAACCCGGCACGTTTAACGCGGCGGCAGCTGTTGCGCAATCATGCGCATGATGCGCTGCGTCGCACCGCGATGGGCACGGCTAAAGGCCAGCGCCGCCGCCGCCATCTCACTGCGTCGTGGGGTCGAATACAACAACTCGCCCAGACGCCGCGCCAGCGCGGGCGCATCAGTAACTTGCAGCGCCGCGCCGCAGTCCACCGCCTGGCGCACCGCATCGGTAAAATTCCACACGTGCGCGCCGACAATCATCGGACAGCCGACCGCCGCCGCCTCGATCAGATTCTGCCCGCCAAAAGGCAGCAAACTGCCGCCGATAAACGCCACGTCTGCCGCGCGATAATACGCGAACAGCTCGCCCATGCTGTCCCCCAGCACCACCCGCGTAGTCGGCGCGATGGGCTGATTGCGACTGCGACGCTGATAGCTGACATGGTGTTTGTCCAGCAGTGCGGCGACTTCATCAAAGCGCTGCGGGTGACGCGGCACGATCACCGTCAGCAGATCCGGCGTGGCCGCTTCGCTGATGGCGTCGAGTATCAACGCCTCCTCGCCCTCACGCGTGCTGGCGGCGAGAAACACCGCCCGGTCGGCGCCGAACGTTTCACGCAACTGCTTGCCCAGCGCCATTTGTTCCGGCGGCGGCGTGCTGTCGAATTTCAGATTGCCCGCAATCTCCACATTTTTCGCACCCAGCGCCTGCAAGCGCCGGGCGTCGGTTTCACCCTGCGCCGCAATGCCCGACAACTGCCCCAGACTGACGCGCACCAACGCCTTTAATTTGCGATAGCGACGCGCTGAACGCGCCGACAGCCGGGCGTTGACCAGCAGCACCGGCACGCCGCGCTGCTGGCACGCGCCGATCAGGTTCGGCCAGATTTCGGTTTCCATCAACAGCCCCAGCGCGGGCTTGAAGTGCCGCACAAAACGCCGCGCGGCAAACCGGTAGTCATACGGCAGATAGGCGCGCAGCACGCTGTCGCCAAACAATGATTCACTGGTAGCGCGGCCAGTCGGCGTGGTGTGCGTGAGCAAAATGCGGTGGCGCGGATATTGCGCCTGCAAAGCCTTGACCAGCGGCACGGCGGCGCGCGTTTCGCCCACCGACACCGCATGCAGCCAGATAATCGGTTGCGTTGTCTTGATGCGGTAAAAGCCAAAACGCTCGCCCCAGTGACGCAAATAGGCAGGCTGTTTGCGCGCGCGCCAGAGCAGATGCAGCAAGGCATACGGCAACGCCAGCACTAACAATGCGCCATAGGCAATTCGGGCTATCAGCAGATTCATGGCGGCATTCTATCAGCACGCTCCGTGTCACCGAAAAAGCCGGATGCGCATGCTAGAATCTGCGCACTATTTCAAGGGGATAACATGAAGATTCTGCTTACCGGCGCTGCCGGTTTTATCGGCATGCACACCGCGCTGCGCCTGCTGGCGCGCGGCGACGAAGTCGTCGGCATCGACAACCTGAACGACTACTATGACGTCGGCCTGAAACAGGCTCGCCTGGCGCAGCTCACGCCGCACGCCAATTTCCGCTTCGTGCACGGTGATATTGCCGACCGCGCCAGCATGGAACAGCTGTTCGCCCGCGAAAAATTCCAGCGCGTCATCAACCTTGCCGCCCAGCCCGGCGTGCGTTACTCGCTGAAAAATCCGCACGCCTACATCCAGTCCAACATCGTCGGCCTGACTAACATCCTCGAAGGCTGCCGTCACAACCAGGTCGAACACCTGGTGTACGCCAGCAGCTCCAGCGTCTACGGCGCCAATACCCACATGCCGTTTTCGGTGCACGACAACGTCGATCACCCGGTCAGCCTGTACGCCGCCACCAAAAAAGCCAGCGAAATGATGGCACACAGCTACAGCCATCTGTATAACCTGCCCACCACCGGGCTGCGCTTTTTCACCGTCTACGGCCCGTGGGGACGCCCGGACATGTCGCCCTCGCTGTTCGCCGGTGCCATCCTGCGCGGCGAGCCGATTGACGTCTTCAACCAGGGCAAAATGCAGCGCGATTTCACCTACATCGACGACATCGTCGAAGGCGTGGTGCGCGTGCTCGACCACGTCGCCACGCCCAACCCGGCATTCAGCACCGACGCGCCTGACCCCGGCAGCAGCTATGCACCCTACCGCGTCTACAACATCGGCAACCACGAACCGGTCGAACTGATGGCTTTCATCGAAACCATCGAACGCGCGGCAGGCAAAATCGCAGTGAAAAACTTCCTGCCGATGCAGGCCGGTGACGTAGTGGCGACCTATGCCGACGTGGCCGCGCTCAAAAACGCCGTGGGATTCGAGCCGAGCACGCCGCTGGCTGAAGGCATCGAGAAATTTGTGGCGTGGTATCGTGCGTATTATCAAGCTGCATAAGGTTCGAACGCTTTTCAGATAAGCATGATTGACGCAGTTTTTTAAAACTTTTTGTGACCTGTTACAAAAGGGACGTTTGCTGTGACAAAGCAGCCCGAAATCACGGGGTACCCGCCCAGCCCCCCCACGTCGTGTAGCGATACCAACTCACGACTGCACGCCCGCCTCCTTGCACTTAAGGTGTCGGGGCGGATACGCCTGGATACGGAAGAAATCAATGCGCTCACCTATGCCTTGCGAGATATACAGGACGAACACATCAGCCTGTTTGGTTCCCGGGTAGAACCCGAGCGACGCGGCGGCGACATCGACATCCTGATACTCACAGACCAGCCCGCCTTCGCGTTGTCCCAAGCCGTCGCTGTACGTTTTTTTACCTGCTGTGAAGAAAAAATAGACGTTATCGTCATGAACCCAAACAGCCTCACGTCAGAACAATCCGATTTCCTGTCCCGCATCAACCACATCGAGATCGCACCATGACGACTGAACCGCTGCTCACCGCCTCGCGTGACAAACTCCTCACAGCGCTCGAACTGCTATTCGCATCAGTCGATGATTATCCTGGATTCGACCCTACGCTGCCTTACACCCCAAAGGAGCGTGAACCCTTTGACGCCCTTTCAGACCGTTATTTACGCGCCTTTGAATCCAGTCTCAAGTTTTTTAAAACCTGGGAGCGGGTGCGCGAAGCAGCCCCCTCGGAAACTTTTCGCGACCTGCTGCTGCGTATGGCCAAGATTGGACTGATCACCGACCTGGAAACCTGGCTCAACATGCGCGACATACGCAATCGCATCGCACATGAATATCTGCCTACTGAACTTGCACACATCTACGCCGGCATCGTAGAGATGGCAGCCATTGAATTGCGTCGGCTTGCTGATAAAACCTCGCAACTACGCTAATGTCAGGCTCGGACAAGTAGCAGGGGCTAAACCCAGTCATGGGATCAGGCTGCTATAATCCCTAACGCCCTTCAGCAAATAGGTAACGCCAGCCGAATGAGACTAACCGCTTCGCAAATTGAAACCATCCGCGACGCAACCAGACAGAATTTTGGTGCCGATGCATCCGTGTGGTTGTTTGGCTCGCGGGTGGATGATACCCGACGCGGAGGGGACGTTGATTTATACGTGGAAACCACCCAGAAAAACACACTCCTGCCAGCATTGCGTTGCAAAATTGCGCTCGAAGACAGCCTGGATTTACATGTTGACCTGATCGTAAAAGAACCCGAAAAAGACAAGCCGATTTACCAGTTGGCAAAAACGCAAGGCGTTCAGCTATGACCGAACATTTGCGCCTGATCGCGCGCCAGCTTGGACATCTGCAACGGATGCGCGAATACCTTGCTTATTCAACCCAGCGGGTTCAACAAATCCTCCCCATAAACAACTGGCGCGTATTGCACTTGGCGCAGCACGAAACACTTGCAGCATTCCGTGTTCGCTTTAGCGAGTTTCAGGAACATCTTGGCAAAACCATGCGTGCAGTTGCCATTGAAGAAGAGGTTGAAGTAGAACGCTTTGGCTCAGTTCTCGCCTACATGGAAAAACTCGGCATACTCGAATCGACTGAGCGCTGGAAAATCATTCGTGAATTGAGAAACGCGGTAAATCACGAATATGAAGAGGACGCCGACCGCCTGACGCAATTTTTTACGGAAATGGTCAAAGCCGCCCCAGAATTGGTTGAGCACTACCAGCGATTACTGGATTTCTGCGCCAAAGCTTATGACATCAAGCCTGAATAATCAGGTCATGCCGAATGAATTCGAATAAATTCGAGTCCGACCCCATTATTCTCGCACTTAACCAGCCCGCAGCCCGCCAGCAAGGAAACCAGCCATGAAAAATGCAAGTATTCCGCAATTGACCGAAATCGACTATCTCGACGCCGAGCGCAGCGGTCAGGCGCGGCATGAATACGTCGCGGGTGAAGTGTTCGCCATGGCCGGTGGCAGCAAGGCGCACAACACAATTTCATTGAATATCGCGGTGCTATTGCGCACCGCACTGCGCGGCAGCGGTTGCCAGACCTTCATCGCCGATATGAAAGTACGCATCGCCACGCAGGCCAGTTACTACTATCCCGATATTGCCGTCACCTGCGCCCCAGCCGACCTCACCAGCGATAGCGCAAAAGATTACATCGAATCGCCGGTGCTATTGGTTGAGGTGCTATCCCCCTCCACCGAAGCCATCGACCGGCGCGAAAAAATGCTCGCTTATCGCCACATTGCCAGCCTGCGCGAATACATGCTGATCGACCAAGAACGGCGCTGGGTCGAAATTTATCGCCGCAACGAAACCGGCTGGAGCGCTGACATTTACGCCCCCGAAGATGACATCACCCTGGAATCCGCCGCGCTGCACATCACCATGGACACGCTGTATGAAACCAGCGGCGTAGCGTGACGTGCAAAACCCATAAAATTATGAGACTGACGCCAGACCAGCAAGCCATCATTCACGCCACCGTCGCCGACACATTCGGCGGCATTGATCGACTATCCAACACGCCAAGTTTGCCCACCCATTTTCACCATTGCCAGGCAAACAGGCATCCCTTTATGACTAACGATATTG
>DZDB01000046.1:8905-13039 GCA_022736605.1 Sideroxydans lithotrophicus | reverse complement strand
GTACGCGCCCTGCGCATCGCGCAGCACCGCCGAACGCGGCACCACCCAGGCGCTGGACTGGCCGACGTCGATGTCGGCGCGCACCCGCGTGTTCGCCAGCAAGCCACCGCCGGGCAGCGTCACCAGCACGTCGACGAACTGCGTCTGCGGATTGATCATGCCGAACACCTGCGCCACCCGCCCCGTGACTGCGCGGTTGCCGGCAAACACCGACGCCACCTGCACCGTCATGCCGGGGCGCACCCGCGTGGCGTCTTCCGGCTCCACCCCGAGCAGCACGCGCTGCCCGCCAGCGCGCGCCAGTTGCAACAGCGGCGCACCGGCGGCGACGCGGTCGCCCTGCGCCGCCAGTAGCGCCACCACCACGCCATCAAATGGCGCAGTGAGCGTTTGCACCGCCTGGCCTGCGCCGATTTTTTGCTGCGCCAGCAATGCCGCCTCGGCGTCAGCGAGGGTCTTTTTTGCCGCCGCCAGCTGCGATTGCGTCGCCAGCTGCTGGCTCACCAGCTGCGACACCCGCGCCACTTCGCTGCGGGCAAAGCGCACGGCGGTGACGGCCTGCTGGTACAGCAATGCAGCATCGGTGCCGGTGCTGAATGCCAGCAGCGGCATACCTTTTTTCATCACCTGCCCGGCGCTCACGCGCAATGCCAGTATCTGCCCGGCGCGCGGCAGACTGATGCTTTGCAGGCTGCCGGTATCAGGCGACACCACGCCGTAGCCGGATACCGTATCGGTCAGCGTTTGCCGTGTGAGCGGCACCGTTTGCACCAGTACGCTGGGCCTATCGGCGGCACAGGCGGGCGTCACGAACAGCGCCAGCAGCAAGATGATAGGACGAATATTCAAGATGGTTTCCTCGTTGCAATCTGGATGGGCAGGTCGGGGCCCAGCAGGGTTTCCAGCGCGATTTGCTGTTCCATCAGCGCCTCCTGCAGATTGATCGCTTCGGTCTGCTTGTCGAGCAGCGCGGTTTGCAGACGCACATAATCCGGCGCCAGCAGATTGCCCGCCTGGTACGCACTTTGTGCGCGCTTCGCAACCGTGTTAAGCAGGGCAATGCCATCCTGTGTGCGCTGCAGTTGCACTTGCAGCAACGGCAGATTATCGAGCGCGGTGGTAATTTCGGCGTGCGCACGGTTAAGTCGATCCTGATACGCGTTGTAGAGCTGCCTGCGCGTGGCTTGTTCAATCGCGATATTGCCGCGATTGCGATTGAAAATCGGCAGTGACAGCGTCATGCCGAAACCCAGGGTATACAGGCCGCTGGTGTCGCGCGCCCGCGTCAGACCAAGATTGAGCGCCGGATATTGCGCCAGCACCGCGCCGCGAAATTTTTCTTCCTGCGAGGCATAGCCGGCGCGCAATGCCTGCACATCCGGGCGCTGATTGAGGCGCGCGTTTAAATCAGTTTGCAGCGCTGCGATATCAACATGGGCGACGTGCGGCGCGCCGACCAGCACCACCCGCGCATCGCCCGCCAGCCCCAGCAGGCTGTTCAGACTGGCGCGATTTTGCAGCTGACTGCGCTCCAGTTCGTTGATCTTTCGCTCAGTGGTTTGCAGTGCGACGACCTCGGCGCTGGCAAAGTCCAGCGTGACATTGCCCGCCGTCAGCGCCTGCTGGCTGCGCTGCACGCGTTCGGACAGCAGCGTGCGCGCCGCCTGCAACTGCGCCATCAGCTGCGTTTGCGCGGTGAGCCGGGTAAACAGCAGACGCGCCTGGCTCACCGTCTGCCACTCCTGCCACAGCAGTTCCAGATTGACGCGGCGCACGTCAGCTTGCGCCGCGCCAACGCGCGACGAACGCTGCAACAGCGCGTTGACGTCGTAGCTCAGATTCAGATTGAAGGCGTTGGTATTGCCCGAGCTGCCGTTGGTCGGACGGTCGCCGGTCACGGACAGCTGCGGGTCGGGCAGCAGCCCGGCGGCAAACGACTGCGCGCGCGCAATCCCCAGCGCGTCGCGCGACTGGCGCAGCTGCGGGTTGTTGGCCACCGCCAGCATCGCCACCTCGGTCATGTCCAGCCCGTCCGCCGGGTTGAAAACATGGCTGGACAGGCTGCGGAATGGCAGTTGCGCCGGATCAACCGTAATCGCACTGGCGCTCACCGGTGCATTGGGCGCGTCGGGCAAGCGTTGCGGCGCATAGCTGGCGCAGGCGGACAGCGCGCCGAGCAAGGCGGTATAGACTGCGCCTCGGGTGATTATGGTAACCATCATGACGATTTCTGCCCAAAAATAATGGCGAATCCAGCATCAATGCTGTCAGCAAGCTTACGGGAAAGTTGTTGCCCTTTGAAGGTATTGAGCAGCCACACCACAGCGCCTGCCGCCGCCAGCGCACCCAGCATGTCCAGCGGAAAATGCACGCCGAGATAAATTCGCGCCCACGCCACCAGGGGCGTCACGACCAATAACAATCCGGCCAGACGCTTTGCCCACAGGCTATGGCTCGTCCACAACGCCAGGCCGACGGCACATAGCAGACTGACGTGGTCACTGGGAAACGAGCTGTCGGCAGCGTGCGCCAGATAGCTGTGGCCGATGCCCAGCATGAATGGGCGCGGGTGGAACCATGCCAGCCCGATCAGCTGATTCAAACCCAGTACCAGCACACCTGCCAGCAATGCCTTGACGGCGGCGCGCTGGTCGTTCAATTCGCCCAGCAACCACAGGCTGGTCAAACCGATCGGGATTAACCAGACCATCCATTCCGCCAGCGCCGTGACAATCCACAGTGACACGCCATGCAAACCACTGGGGGCGTTCAGCAGCAGAAACAGCTGCGTATTCAACGCCTCCATTTACTTGCTGCCGCGCGCCAGTGCCAGCTGCTGTTGATGCTGGCGCGTGATGAACGTCACCAGCCCGAGAATCACTCCCAGAAAGACGATGCTGGTCGTGGTCGTGCCCAGCCCCAGCCCGCCATTGGTCAGCGGTTGCGACAGCAGGTCACCCATCGACGCACCGAGCGGCCGCGTGAGGATATACGCCAGCCAGAACGCCAGCACCGCGTTGAGCTTGAACACGTAATGCGCCAGCGTGATCGCGGCAATCACCGCACCGAAAATCAGCGCTGAAGGCCCATAGCCAAGCTTCATGCCCTCGGCAAACAGATCGCCCGCCGCCGTGCCCAATGCAAAAGTGAACAGGATTGCCGCCCAGTAAAACAGCTCGCGCCTATCGGTAAAAATTTCATGAATCGACAGGGTTTTTTCGCTGCGATACCAGAACAGGAACGTCAGCGCCAGCGCGATGCTGAAGGCGATGGTGGTGGTCACCAGGCTGACGCCCGCCTCGTCCACCAGCCGGTCAGTAATCAGCGTGCCGACCACGCTCAGCAGCACCACCACGATCCAGTAATTGGCTGGCACATAGCGTTTCATGCGCAACTGCAGCCACAGCGCAGCGAGCAACAGCCCGCCCATCACATAAGACGTGGCGCTCAGGCCGAAATTGAGGGTGAACGCCAGATAATCGGCTGCCGTCTCGCCGACGGTCGTTGCCATGATTTTGATGACCCAGAAAAACAGCGTCACTTCCGGTACGCGGTTCAGTAATTTGTTCATGATGGTTTCCCCTTTAATCGCCAACACCCACGCGGCGTGCGTGAGCATGAAGGGGAGCTTACGCGCGGGATTATTACGTCAGACTTAAATGCAAAAAAAGCCCGCCTGTTGCTAGGCGGGCTTTGCGTTAAACCGCAGCGAGCTTCAGTCGGCTTGGTCCTGACCCTCGTCGCCCTGG
Source organism: Sideroxydans lithotrophicus (assembly GCA_022736605.1). Classification (GTDB taxonomy): domain Bacteria; phylum Pseudomonadota; class Gammaproteobacteria; order Burkholderiales; family Sulfuriferulaceae; genus Sulfuriferula. The sequence continues at coordinate 9,290 of DZDB01000046.1, read as the reverse complement.
TCAAGCTTGACGCTCATCACCTTGCCGGTGACGCCGTCAATCTGCACGTCCGTGACCTTGCGGGTGGCCGCATCGGCCACTTCCACACTGTAGCGCAAGCCGTGCTGTTCATTTTCCAGTTCGGCGCGGGTGGCCTTGCCGGGTGCCGCCTGTTCCGCGCTGGCAATCGCCTGGCTGATCGAGATTTTGGCCTTGGCCAGATCCGCCAGCGCGTCGTTTTCATGCTGGCCGGACTGAACGGCATAGGCTGCCGTGCCTGCACCCGCTACCAGAATGATTGCGCCCAGAGTAAGGGAGAGTTTGTTACGCATGATCGTGCTCCTGTCAAAACGGCGTGGCGAAATTGCGTTGCCGTGATGCGTATAGTACGGAGGCGATTCTTAAC
>DZDB01000046.1:0-8805 GCA_022736605.1 Sideroxydans lithotrophicus | reverse complement strand
AATCCCGCGCAAACTGCCAGGCCACGCGGCCCGAGCGCGCGCCGCGTTCGAGCGACCATTGCAGCGCAGCGCGGCGCAGCAGGCCGGGGTCTTTGACGGAGACGTCCAGGGCGTCGATCCAGGTATTGACGATGGCGAGGTAGGCGTCCTGATCGAACGGGTAGAACGACAGCCACAGGCCGAAGCGCTCGGACAGCGAGACTTTCTCTTCCACCGCTTCATCAGGGTGGACTTCGCCATCGACGTGGCGGGTCAACGCATTTTCCGCCAGGTATTCCGGCATCAGGTGGCGGCGGTTGGAAGTGGCGTAAATCAGCACGTTGTCGGGCGGCGCGGCGATGCTGCCGTCGAGCACGGCCTTGAGCGCCTTGTAGCCGGGTTCACCGGCTTCAAACGACAGGTCGTCGCAAAAAATAATGTAGCGTTCCTTGCGCCCGGCGAGCAGTGCGGTGATATCAGCCAGATCAACCAGATGCTGTTTGTCGACCTCAATCAGGCGCAAGCCCTTGGCGGCAAACTGCGCCAGCTGCGCTTTCACCAGCGAGGATTTGCCGGTGCCACGCGCGCCAGTCAGCAGCACGTTGTTGGCCGGGCGGCCAGCGACGAACTGGCGCGTATTCTGCGCGATGCGCTGTTTTTGCTCGTCGATGCCGGTCAGGTGTGCGGGTTCAATCGCATGCGGATGCGCCACCGCTTCAAGCCAGCCGCTGTCACCGCGCTTGCGCCAGCGGTACGCCGTCGCCCGCCAGTCGGTCGCGGGCGGCGCGGGCGGCAGCCAGGCTTCGAGCCGCGCCAGCACCGACTCGGCGCGGGTTAACAGCCCCCCCAGATCAGCTGCGGTATTCGGCATTGATTTTCACGTAGTCGTAAGAGAAATCGCAGGTCCACAGCGTGGCGTCAGCGCTGCCGCGATTGAGCACCACGCGGATACCGATTTCGGCCTGACGCATGATGCGCTGGCCGTCGGCTTCCTGATAGCTCGCGGCGCGGCCGCCGTGTTCGGCCACCAGCACGTCGTCGAGATAGAGTTGCAGCGCATTGACGTCGAGGTCGTCGACCCCGGCGTAACCAATCGCCGCAAGGATGCGCCCAAGGTTGGGGTCAGAGGCAAAAAACGCAGTTTTGACCAGCGGCGAATGGGCGATGGCGTAGCCGATTTTGCGGCACTCGTCACGACTGCTACCGCCCTCAACGCGGATGCTCATGAACTTGGTCGCGCCCTCGCCGTCACGCACAATGGCCTGCGCCAGCAGCGTCGACACCTCGGTCACGGCAGCAGCCAGCGCAGTGTAATCGGCGCTGGCGACATCGACGATTTCAGCGTTGCCTGCCTGCCCGGTGGCAATCAGCATGAAGGCGTCGTTGGTCGAAGTATCGCCGTCGACGGTGATGCAGTTGAACGAATGATCGGCGGCGTGTTTGAGCATCGTATCGAGCACCGCCTGGCTCACCGCCGCGTCGGTGGCAAGGTAGCCGAGCATGGTCGCCATGTTGGGGTGGATCATGCCGGAGCCTTTGGCCATGCCGGTCAAGGTGATGGTCTTGCCGCCGATACTGGCTTGCCGGGACACGGCCTTGGCAACAATGTCGGTGGTCATGATGGCGTTGGCGGCGGCAAACCAGTTGTCGGCACGGCAATCGGCAACGGCGTCCGGCAAGGCAGCAATGACCTTATCGGCGGGCAGCAGTTCCATGATGACGCCGGTGGAAAACGGCAACACTTCTTTTTCAGCGCAGCCGAGCAGACCGGCCAGCGCCTCACATACGGCTTTGCTGGCCTGCATGCCGGGTTCGCCAGTACCCGCGTTGGCGTTGCCGGTGTTGATAATTAGCGCACGTGGCGCGGCCTTTTGCAGGTGCCGTTTGGCCACGGTCACCGGTGCGGCACAGAAGCGGTTTTGCGTGAACACGCCCGCCACGCGGCTACCAGGGGCAAGCTGGATCAGGGTGATGTCGCGCTTGCCGGGCTTTTTGATGCCGGCGCTGGCGATGCCAAGCGTAACGCCAGCGACAGGCAGGAGTTCGTCGGCAGTCGGTGCAAGGAGATTGACGGGCATGGCGGGCAGGCTATTGAGTTAAAAACGCCATTCTAACCCGGAAAATTGCTCTGTTCAGTCGCGCGGACGGTTGCCCAGTGGGCGTGACCGATTCCACGGCCAGATGCGTTCAACTTCAATGGATCGCGCGAAAGTCGCGAGCGCACCCAATACCGCAACTGCAAACAGCAGCTGACTGAACAGCACGCGCGCAGTCATGGCACCGAACGGCATATCCATGAAATGCGGCACGTAAAACAGTGTCGCCAGGCTGCACAATACAATGCTGACAAGCAGATACATGGGGTACCGCCAAATTAAAATGGACACGCAGTGTGCCGTAATGTTTAAACACTAAGCAAACACAATGCCATTCCTATAATACATATAATTATCAATTAATTAAGAATATTTAACCGACCAATTGACGGCATGAATGTAAAACTTACCGACACAACCGCCATACCGATTATGGCGCGCTGGACTATATTGAAAAAAGCAATACACAAGGAGGTCATTACCATGCACATTTCAATGTTACCCGATGCGATCCAGAGGGAACGCGAGGCCATGCTCATATCCGGTGTTGAAACCCTGCAGCGCATGGGCAACGCGGAATTCGCCGTGCACGATCTGGCAGGCTACCGCGAGCCGGATGAACTTGCGATTCCGATTCTTAACGTGCATTTGCAGCCTGACATTCAGGCGCGCCGTCCCGGCTTGGCAGGCGACACGCTGGCGCTGGTCGAAGTCAGTGCCGATCTGGGCGAGGAATCGTGTGGACGGCGCTGGCAGGCACTGGAAACCTGGGCGTTACAGCATGATGCGCAAATGATGGTGTTCGTGCATCCGGAAGACCAGTTGCGGGCACAAGCCATCGCCCGTTCCTGGCACGTGCTGACAGACTACATCGTCACTCTGCCGCGCCTGCATTGAGCCGGTTCAGGTCGTCTGGCTGGTTGAGGTTGGCAAATGCCATTGCGTCGTTGAACGGCACGGTCAGGGTGTGGTGTTGTGCCTGCCACGCATGCACCGAACGCATCCCAGCACCCAGGCTGGCCTGCAAATCCGCCGCAAGCTCGCGTCGGCACAGCATGACCGCGTAATGGACGCGGTCGCCTGCCTGTGCGACGGCGATGTCGGCACGTTCCGCCAACAACGCTGCGAGCAGTTCCGCCACCAGGTTTTCTGGTAGCCGGGGCGTATCGCAAGGCACACTCAATACCCATTCATGGCGCGCAGCGCGCAGGCCGCTCAACAGCCCGGCCAGCGGCCCCTGAAAATCTGCGCTGGCATCGCGCAATACCGGATAGCCAAACGCCTGATAGTCGGACAGATTCCGGTTTGCGCTGATCAGAATTTCATCGACTTGCGCTGCGATGCGCTGGATCACATGCATGACCAGCGTACGCCCATTCAGCAGCAGCAGCCCTTTATCCTGTCCACCCATGCGCCGCCCGGCGCCACCGGCCAGAATAATGGCGCTAACGGGCGGGCTGCTGTGCATGCGCAACCAGCGCTTCACGCTGATATAGATAGAAGCGCTCGGAACGGTTGCCCGGCCGATGCCCTTGCCAGATTTCATGCCACTGCCCTGGCGGCAAATGCGGCACACGGTTTTCATCACCCTGAATCAGCAGGCTACGGCAGCGACCCGCATTTTTTTCGCCGCTCGGCACGGTACGTACGTCGATGTAGTAATCCAGCATGGCGCGCACCGCTTCGCTGACTGCCTGGCTCGCAACGCAGCCTTGTTGCGGCAGTGCCGGTGCCAGTTCGGTAATCATGCTACGGTAGCTCATGCGCGCATTGACCGGCTGCATGAACAGACTGGCCGCCAGTCCCCACGCCAGCGTGATGCCTGCTGCCCAGGCAATCAGCGGGCGCTGCGGCGAACGCTTGAGCAGCACCAGTAGCGCTACCCAGCCAAGCGTGTAGGCCAGCGCGACGATCACCATCAACGGCCGGAACTCACCCATATAGCCCGGCTGCATCTTGTGTACGTGCGCCGACAGGCGCGCTGGAAAGCCCAGATCAAACGCGCTCCAGTACACCCAGGCTGCGGCGACAATCACCAGAAACGTCATCATGGCAAACCAGTACAGCGCATTCGCCGCGCCCCGACGCAGCGTATAGGTGCTGCCCGCCGCCAGCCACGCCAGCGGCAGCAACAGCGGCAAGGCATTGACTTCGCGCGGATAACTGGTGAACGACAGCAACGTCAGGAAACTGGCAAACATCAGCAATGGCAGCGTAATGCCGGGGGTGCCCAGATCGTGACGGCGCGCTTTCCACACCGCCCACAATGCCAGCGGCCAGGCTGGCCAGCTGAACCAGGGCAGAAACGTCAGGTAGTAAGTCGTACCGAGGGTGCCTGCGGGGGTAAATACGGCAAACCGGCCAAGCGCATAGCCGTGCCACCACTCGGTCAGCACGGCCGGTGCCTGCTGATACAAGGTTAGCGGCCAGAGAATGAACCACGGCGCCGCCGCCAGCACCAGCAGCGCAGCCGATTTGAGATAGGTTCGGGTGCGCCAGGATGAGGATGCAACCGGTAACAGCAAGGCCGTCAGCAACAGCGCCAGCGCTTCAACCAGCCCGATGCTCATGAACGCCACGCCAATGCCGGTACCCGCCAGCACGCCGCCGACATACGGATGCCGCAGCCCCAGCGCCAGACCATAGCCAGTCAGCGCAAATCCGGCCAGCAAGGCGCTTTGCGGAATCGCTTCGTGCGCGCGCACCAACAGGCCAATGCTGCCGATCAGTACCAACACCGCCAATCGCCCGTGTTCGGAACCGTACAGCAAACGCCCGGTCAGGCCGACAAATACCAGCGTGAGAAAAATAAAAAAACCGCCCGCCAGCCGCGCCGCGTCGTGCACCGGCAACCAGCCCGCCAGGGCGTGCGCGAAGCCGCTCGCGACCCAGCTGAACAGCGGCGGATTGAGCGGCATGGCGGTGCCCGCCAGCGTCGGGATAGCGCCGGGCGCACCGGTTAACAGGCTATGGACAAACCCGATGCTGCGCGACTCGTCGCCTTTCCACGGGTCGTGACCGACCAGTCCGGGCAGTAGCCAGGCGAACACCAGCACCAGCATCAATAAAGACGGCACGGCGCTGCGCCAAGGCTGATTCCACCAGCCTGCGCTCAGTTTTGAAGGGGTCTGTTTATTTAGCAAGGGCGAACACAGTCAGGAAGATTGATGCGCGAAATTCTACCGTAAAAAACAAAAAGGCAGCCGTAGCTGCCTTTTTGCAAACGCGTCATGCGCGCTTATTTCATGCCGTATTTCTGGCGGAATTTCTCAACGCGACCGGCGGTGTCGACAATCTTCTGCTTGCCGGTGTAGAACGGATGACACTCCGAGCAGACTTCGATGTGCAGGTCTTTGGACATGGTCGAGTGGGTCTTGAACGTGTTGCCGCAGCTACAGGTCACGGTGATTTCGTTGTACGTTGGGTGAATATCGGCTTTCATGATTTTTTCCTAAAATGACCGCGGCGTGTACGCGGAAAGGCGGGATTATCCGGCAAATTCCCTGTTTGGGCAAGGCCTTACTACATTACGCAGCTTAACGACCACTGCGCCAGATTCGATGTGCTTAGCGACCGCTGCGCCAAGGTTTTCTTTGCTCAGCGTCCGCTGCGCATTGAATCAAAGAAGTCAGCGTTGTTTTTGGTGGCGCGCACCTTGTCGAGCAAGAACTCCATCGCGTCGAGGTCGTCCATCGGGTAGAGCAACTTGCGCAGCACCCAGATTTTTTGCAGCACATCAGCCTTGATCAGCAGTTCTTCGCGGCGCGTGCCGGAACGGTTGACGTTGATCGCCGGATACAGGCGTTTCTCGGCCATTTTTCGGTCGAGATGGATTTCCATGTTGCCGGTGCCCTTGAATTCTTCGTAGATCACATCGTCCATGCGGCTGCCGGTATCGATCAGCGCAGTGGCGATAATCGTCAGGCTGCCACCTTCCTCGATATTCCGTGCCGCACCAAAAAAACGTTTCGGACGTTGCAGCGCGTTGGCGTCGACACCGCCGGTCAGTACTTTGCCAGACGACGGGATAACGGTGTTGTAGGCACGCGCCAGACGCGTGATGGAGTCGAGCAGAATCACCACGTCTTTTTTGTGCTCGACCAGACGCTTGGCTTTTTCAATTACCATTTCAGCCACCTGCACGTGGCGCGTGGCGGGCTCGTCAAACGTCGATGCGACCACTTCGCCGCGCACCGAACGGGTCATTTCGGTCACCTCTTCCGGACGCTCGTCGATCAGCAGCACGATCATCACCACATCCGGATGGTTCGCCGCAATCGAGTGCGCAATGTGTTGCAGCATCACGGTCTTGCCGGATTTCGGGCTGGCAACCAGCAGGCCACGCTGCCCTTTGCCGATAGGCGCAATCATGTCGATGATGCGGCCAGTAATATTCTCCTCGGCCTTGATATCGCGCTCCAGCAATAACGGCTCGGTCGGGAACAGTGGCGTGAGGTTTTCAAACAGGATTTTATTCTTGGCGTTTTCCGGTGCTTCGCTGTTGACCTTGTCAACCTTGACCAGCGCAAAGTAACGCTCGCCATCCTTGGGGATGCGAATTTCGCCTTCGATGCTGTCGCCGGTATGCAGGTTGAAGCGGCGGATCTGCGACGGCGAAATGTAGATATCATCCGGGCTGGCCAGATACGAAGTATCCGGTGAGCGCAAAAAACCGAAACCGTCAGGCAGAACTTCCAGCGTACCTTCGCCAAAAATGCTCACGCCCTTTTTCGCCTGGTTCTTGAGCAGTGCAAAAATCAGTTCCTGCTTGCGCAGACGGTTGGCGCCATCAATCGAGTTTTCGACGGCCATTTCCACGAGCTGGGTGACGTGGAGGAGTTTCAGATCAGATAAGTGCATGTGTGGTGAGCTCGCGTGCCTTGGGAGAAAGGCGGAGGGTAAACAATGAGGGGGGTTGCGTCTGCTGTCCGGGTAGTGGGAATTCAGCTTGCTGCGGGCAGGGACAGACGCAACATAACGGAACTAGATATTGCTGTCAACAAACGCGGTGAGCTGGGATTTTGACAATGCGCCGACTTTGGTGGCTTCGACGTTGCCGTTTTTGAAGATCATCAGGGTGGGGATGCCGCGAATACCAAACTTGGGTGGCGTTGCCTGATTTTCGTCGATATTCAGCTTGGCGATCTTCAGGCGGCCTTCATATTCTTTCGCCACCTCATCCAGAATCGGCGCGATCATTTTGCACGGACCACACCAGTCAGCCCAGTAATCCACCAGCACGGGCAGGCTGGATTGCAGCACTTCCTGGTCAAAAGAATCGTCGGTGACGTAGTGAATATGCTCGCTCATGGAAATCCTCGCTTGGTGTTTGGGTGAGATTGGCAGAACTGTGAAATCAGTTGTGCAGGTAGATTGTGCTCATCCTAGCGAAAAAAGACGGGGATGTGAAGCCGACGTTTGCGATGGCTTGCTGTTAAAATATGCGGCATTGTAATTTGACCCAGCAAGGAATTGTCGTCATGACCTACGTTGTCACCGAAAACTGTATCTTGTGCAAATACACCGATTGCGTGGATGTCTGCCCGGTAGACTGCTTCCGCGAAGGTCCGAATTTCCTGGTCATCGATCCGGACGAGTGCATCGACTGCACGCTGTGCGTGGCGGAATGTCCGGCTGAAGCCATTTTTGCCGAGGACGACGTGCCCGAAGACCAGCTGCATTGCACCGCGCTCAACGCCGAACTCGCGGCGGGCTGGAAACCCATTATCGAACGCAAGGATCCGCTGCCCGACGCCGACGAATGGAACGGCAAGCCCGGCAAACTCGATCTGCTGGAACGCTGAACCCCACGCCAGTGCTGATTGACCGTGCTGCCGCGCGCATCCTGAGCGAGTGGCGCGACGCGCTGCCCGACCTGTCTGCGCTGCGCGTACTGGTGCCGAATTTTCACGCGGTGCGACGGCTGGAGCAGGCGCTCGCGCTGCAATGTGGCCTGCCGGTGTTGTTGCCGCCGCAGATCACCACCTTTCCGGCCTGGGCCGACAGCGTGGTTCTGACTGCACCACAGCAACCCGACAGCCAGCGCAGCGCACAGCTCTATCACATCCTCAAGGCGCGCAACTGGTTCGACCCGGCCGATTTGTGGGGGGTGTGCGCCGAGCTGCTGCAACTGTTCGACGAACTCACCCTGCACGCGGTGGATTTGCCGTCCAGCCTGGCCGTATTTACCGAACAGCTGCGTGCCGCTTACCGCGCGCGCAGCAACAAGGGGCTGGCATTTGAGGCGCAACTGATCCACGAATTGTGGTTTGCGCTGACCGCCAGCGCACCCAGCGACGCCGCCAGTCAGTACGCGCTGCGCCTGCATCACCTCGCCACCCACGCCGATGCGCCGCTGTGTGTCGTCGGCCTGCCGCAATTATCCAGCCTTGAACGCGCCTGCCTGCAACGCTACGCCAACGCCCAGCCGGTCATTTATCTGCACGCCGAGCTGGGTGACACGCCACGCGCCCAACTGCTGGCCGCCGCCTGGCCGATACCCGCCGATGCAGCGCCGCTCAAAGCCCGCGCTGATCAATTACGAGCGGTGCTGCCAAACAGCCCAGTCCGGCAGTCCTGGACGTATTATGGCGCGCACAGCCTGGAACAACTGGCGCGCGCCGCCGACGCCCAGATCCGGATCTGGCTGGCCGAGGGCAGACAGTGTATTGCGGTCATCGTGCAGGATCGGCTCGCCGCACGCCGCACCCGCGCGCTGCTCGAACGCGCG
>DZDB01000045.1:9293-13309 GCA_022736605.1 Sideroxydans lithotrophicus | reverse complement strand
GGTTGCCGACATCAGACCATCACCGTTGCTGTCGACGTTCGACGGGCTGCCGGTGATGTAGGTACCGTTGTCGATCAAATCCTGTGTCAGGCGGTTCCAGCCCGCCACCTGGTTGCCGTTGTAATTCTGGTACATGCCGCCGAATTCAATCCGCGTGCTGGATGTCAGATCCATGTTGACCGAACCCTGGTAGAGGCTCTGCTTGGTCGATGTATTCTGGTAATACGAGCCGGAATTTTCATCCTGCGCATACAGGTAATAGCCAAATTTGTTATCAAAAATTTTGCCGGGCCCACCGACCTCTGCAGTCAGGATATTTTTGTCCCAGCTGCCGCGCGTCACACTGATTTGTCCCTTGTTGCTGGTCAGGTACTGGCCGGTTTCAGCACGCGCTGATTTGGGGATGAAGTTGAGATAGCCACCGATGCGTGATGGGCCGTAGATTGGCGACGCTGGGCCACGCACGATGTCGATGCGGTCGCTGGCGCCGATCGGTGTTGGGTAGTTGCCCGGGTTTTCGATCCGCCGCACACCCCGGAAATACACCTCACCCGGCGTGCCACGCAAATCAAGCGACCCGGCCACGCCAAAGAATGACTGCGTAAACGCCCCCGGACTGATCGCCACCAGATCATTGATATCGGTGATGTTGAAGTTGTTCATCACCTCACTGGAAATCGAGGTGACCGAGCGCGGCGTCTCTTTGACCGACATATCAAAGCCGAATACTGATTTGACCGGCTCGGTCGGCATAACGCCCAGCCGGTCTTCAACTTTGCCTTTCACCACGACCGTATCAAGCTTTTGGGTTTTTTTGACATCCTCTGCTTTCTTTGCATCCTCTGTTTTTTCTACCTCGGCAGCATAGCTCATGCCCACATTACCAACACCGCCCACCAGCAACATCAAGGCCAGCGTAATTGCTCGTTTTTTGCCCGGCGGCGTTAAGCCCGACAATGCCGACTGCTTGATTTGACGCCGGGATACACTGGATCGCTTGTTCATTTTGAAACTCCCTTGCTACGTTGGATAAATTCAGTCGACATGCCGTATCACTTCAGTTTGATTACTAAAAATTGAATCCAAGTAATTACTGTATTGTGTACAATGCAAACGGCATGCCAGACTTTGTAACCAAGTATAAACAAGGTGTTACATATTGTTACCGGAATAATTTTGAAAAAATTGCCAAAATTAATGCCCCATAACACAGCAAAAAAGCAAACAACCGCACGAAATCAGTGCGGAATATTCGCTTCATTTTATTAAAAGTGTATCCAGAATAAGGTGCGAAAGACGCGCGCTTGGTGGCGGATGCATAACACTGACGAACCCGATGGCATGCGGATCAGGCAGAAGGCGCCCAGCGTGTGGCAATGAGCGGGAAGTGAGCTGCGGCTTGAGATCGATTCCAGTCGGCAGGCGCGCCCGATTTATCGCAAGAAACGCGATGCCGCGCGGTTAAGCCCAGTCGCGCCGATCCAGCACTGCCTGCGCCAGCGTGCCGGAATCGACGTGTTCGAGTTCGCCGCCGACCGGTACGCCGCGCGCGATGCGTGTGACCTTGAGGCCGCGCGCGCGCAGCAACTCGGCTATGGCATGGGCGGTGGCTTCGCCTTCGGTGGTGAAGTTGGTGGCGAGCACGACTTCCTGCACCACGCCGTCGGCGGCGCGCTGGATCAGCCGGTCGAGGTGAATTTCACGCGGGCCGACGCCATCGAGCGGTGACAGCCGCCCCATCAGCACGAAATACAGGCCGTTGTAGCTCTGCGTCTGCTCCATCATCATCAGGTCAGCGGGCATTTCGACCACCGCCAGCTGTGCCGGGTTGCGCTCAGTTGAAGCGCAGATGGCGCACAGCGTGTCTTCGGTCAGGTCGTTGCATTTTTCGCAGTGCTGCAGCTTGACCAGCGCCTGTTCCAGCATCTGACCGAGCCGCGCCGCGCCATTGCGGTCGCGTTGCAGCAGGTGATAGGCCATGCGCTGGGCGGATTTCGGCCCGACACCGGGCAGCACGCGCAGGGCTTCGATCAGGCGTTCAAGACTGGTAGGAGATTTCATGCGCGCAGCTTAGAACGGCAGCTTGAACCCCGGCGGCAGGTTCAGCCCGGAAGTAAAACCGGCCATTTTTTCCTGCGTGGTGGCTTCGGCCTTGCGCACGGCGTCGTTCATCGCAGCGGCGATCAGGTCTTCGAGCATGTCCTTGTCATCGCTCATCAGGCTGGGGTCGATGGTGACGCGGCGCACGTCGTTGCGGCAGGTCATCAGCACCTTGACCATGCCCGCACCGGAGACGCCTTCCACTTCGACTTCGGCCAGTTTTTCCTGCATTTTTTTCATGTTTTCCTGCATTTGCTGCGCCTGCTTCATCATGTTGCCTATGCCGCCTTTCAACATCTTTACTGCTCCTTTGCGATGGGTTTGACTTCAACAACCCGGGCATCGAACTGCTGCACCAGGTCTTGTACGAATGGGTCGTTGGCGATGGCCGTTTCTGCTTCAAGCTGGCGCGCGGCACGCGCCTCATTTTGCTGGCGCACCGGGGTATTGGCTGCGCCGTCGACCAGACTGACGCTCAATTGCATGGCGCGTCCAAAATGCGTGCCGAGGGCTTCGCGCAATTTGTCCTGATAGGATTTTTCCGCCAGGTGCTTGTGTTCAGCCGGGACGCGCAGGCGCAAACGGTCACCGTCGACGCTTTCCAGCTCGCTGTGCACCGCCAGCATGCGCGCCTGGCCGCCGAGTTTGAGCTGCGCCAGCAGCGCTGCCCAGTCACCGTCGAACACAATGGGTGTTGCGGGCACATCGGGCAGCGCAACCGGTTCAGGCAGCGTTTCAGCCACCACCGGCTTGATCGGCGCGACGGTCAAGACAGGCGCAGCCGGTTCTTGCACCTGTAGCGCTGCAACCGGGCGCGACGCGGGCGCTGCCTGCACCGCTGGTTTTGGCGGCGACGCTGTCGGCGCGCCCGGGCGCGGCGCCACCAGCGTCGCGGTGCCACTGACCGGCTTGAACGCCAGCATGCGCAGCAGCGTCATACTGAATCCGGCAAACTCATCCGGGGCGAGCGCCAGATCACGCCGCCCAAGAATGGCAATCTGGTAATACAGTTGTACGGTTTCGGCATCGAGCTGATCGGCCAGCGCAAGTACAGCGGTATATTCCGGCAAGTCGTCCGACAACGCCGCAGGTACAGTTTGCACCAGGGCAATTAGATGCAGCAGCGTAGCCAGCGCCTGCAAGGCAGCGTCGAACGCAATGCTGCGTGCCGCCATTTGTTCGGCTTCCTGCAACAGTGCCGCGCCGTCACCTGCCGCCAGCGCCTGCAGCAGGCTGAACAGATAGCGCTGGTCAATCGCCCCCAACATGCTGCGCACGGTGTCCTCGTTGACCTGCCCGCCGCCGTAGGCAATCGCCTGATCGAGCAGCGACAGCGCATCGCGCATGCTGCCGCTGGCGGCACGCGCGATGAAGCGCAGCGCGGCCGGTTCAAACGCCACCTGCTCGGCCGCCAGCACCTCACCCAGATGGCTGCTCACCATGTCCGGCGTCATCTGTTTGAGGTTGAACTGCAGGCAGCGCGACAGCACGGTGACCGGGATTTTTTGCGGGTCGGTGGTGGCGAGGATGAATTTGACGTGCTCGGGCGGCTCTTCCAGCGTTTTGAGCATGGAGTTGAACGCCGCTTTCGACAGCATGTGCACTTCGTCGATGATGTACACCTTGAAGCGCCCAGCGGTCGGCAGGTACTGGGCGTTATCCAGCACTTCGCGCATGTTGTCGATGCCGGTATTCGACGCCGCGTCGAGCTCGATCAAATCGACAAAGCGCCCGGCGTCAATCTGCGTGCATGCGGAACACACGCCACACGGCGTGGGCGTGATGCCGGTTTCGCAATTCAGGCACTTGGCGAGGATGCGCGCCACCGTGGTCTTGCCGACGCCGCGCGTGCCGGTAAACAGATAGGCGTGGTGCAGGCGGTTTTGCGTCAGCGCATTGGACAAGGCCTGCACCAC
>DZDB01000045.1:0-9193 GCA_022736605.1 Sideroxydans lithotrophicus | reverse complement strand
GATAGGCGTGGTGCAGGCGGTTTTGCGTCAGCGCATTGGACAAGGCCTGCACCACATGCGCCTGGCCTTTGAGATCCGCAAATAAACGGGGACGCCATTTGCGCGCAAGGACTTGGGTCACGGGACTGGGCCAGGTTTAAAAGTGGTAGGAAAAACGGATCTGGCTGAAATTGATGCCATCGTTGGGCTTTTTGATATCGGCGTTGGACAGATGCTGAAAGCGGTAGCCTAAATCATATTCGCCACGCTGACCAAAACGCAGGCCCACGCCGACATGGTCGCCAAACTGAAACGCGGTGCTAAAACGGCGGTGATCGTTGATTTGCGTTTCCGAAAGCAAGTGCGCACCGATGCCGGCCTCGGCGTACCAGCCAGTGGGGTTGCCCCGACTCAAACGCACCACCGGCGTGATGCCCAAATCGTAAATATCGCGTGCTCCTGCCGCGCTACTGTCGCCGCGCCAATAACCCAGGCTGGCATCCCAATAACCGGACGCGACCAGATTTTGACTCAGCTGCCAGCGTTGATGCCAGTCCCATTGCACGCCGACGCGCCCCATGCTGGTTCTGTCACCATGGCCCAGCTCCAGCGAGACGCCGTCTATCGCACTCGCAGGCGCAGCCAGGCTGGCGAGCATAAACAACAACACAAATTGCGTTGATTTGAGCTTCATATCGGCATCGTCTCCCGTATCAGAAAGCGCTTTGAGAATGTAATGAGGTTGAGAGTGGCGAGCCCGACCCCCGGCACTTGCAATAAACAGCTGTGGCTGCTTCCTTCCGGACCTGACCAGGTTCACCGCCTTGCAATGCGGGGAGGCCCGCCGGGTGCTATTCTACGCCAGGCGCTGCTTGGGACAAAGCGCAAATCTCGCAAATAAATTGACCGACATCACTAACATTCGTTACTCATGCCACTACTTCAAACGCTGCGCGTAAAAATTCTCGGTCCCGCGCGCGACCCGATGAGTCCCGACACGCGTCGCCATATCGCGCTGATTGCCTTTTTTGCCTGGGTCGGCCTGGGTGCCGACGGCCTGTCGTCGTCGTGCTACGGGCCGGAGGAAGCCTTCCTCGCACTCGGCCAGCATACCCACCTGGCGCTGTATCTGGCGATTGCCACGGCGATTACCGTCTTCATTATCTCGTTTGCCTACAACCAGGTAATCGAGCTGTTTCCCAGTGGCGGTGGCGGCTATAAAGTCGCCACCAAACTGATCGGCCCGTATGCCGGACTGGTGTCGGGCGCGGCGCTGATCGTCGATTATGTGCTGACCATCGCCATCTCGGTGGCGAGCGGCGCGGACGCCCTGTTTTCGCTGCTGCCGGTGGCAGCGCAGCCGTTCAAGCTGGTGACCGGCCTCGGCTTCGTGTTGCTGCTGGTGATTCTCAACCTGCGTGGCATGAAGGAGTCGATCAAGTTCCTGCTGCCGATTTTTCTCGGCTTTGTCGTGACCCACCTGGTGCTGATTCTCTACGGCATTTTCTATCACAGCGCGCTGCTCCCCACGCTGCTACACGACACCACGCAGGAAACCTTCAACCTCAGCTCGCAGCTCGGCTGGGCGTTTGTCATTTCACACCTGCTGCTGGCTTATTCGACCGGCGGCGGTACTTACACCGGCCTGGAAGCGGTGTCCAACAACGTCAACACGCTGGCCGAGCCGCGCGCCCGTACCGGCAAGTGGACCATGTTCTACCTGGCCGTATCGCTCGCGTTCACCGCCAGTGGCATTATCATGCTCTACCTGCTATGGGGCGCGCACCACGTGCCCGGCCAGACCCTCAATGCGGTGGTATTCAACGATATTCTGGGCAGCTGGACGCTGGGCGGCATCGACTGGGCGCGCTATGGCCTGCCGGTGGTGCTGGCGCTGGAGGCCGGGCTGCTGTTCGTCGCCGCCAATACCGGTTTTCTCGGCGGTCCGGCGGTCCTCGCCAACATGGCCGCCGACCGCTGGGTGCCGCACCAGTTCAGCTACCTGTCGAGCCGCCTGGTGACGCGCAACGGCGTGATGCTGATGGCGCTCGCCGCCATCGGCATCCTGCTGTGGAGCCACGGTAGCGTCACCCTGCTGGTGGTGCTGTACGGCGTCAACGTGTTCCTGACGTTTTCACTATCGCTGGCCGGCATGTGTATTTACTGGTGGCGCAATCGCGGCGTAGAACAACATTGGGTCTGGCACCTGGCCTTGTCCGGCGTCGGGTTGACGGTCACCGCCGGCATTTTAGTCGTGCTGATCGTGGAAAAATTCGGCCAGGGCGGCTGGGTCACGGTGCTGATTACCAGCCTGGTGATTGCTGCCTGCCTGTTGATCCGGCGCCATTACGACGAAACCCGGCTGCAACTCAAGCAGGTCGACACGCTGTTTGCCGGGCAGGAAATGTCGGCCGTCGCCAACCCGCCCGCACTCGATCGCACTCTGCCCACCGCCGTACTGCTGGTCGGCAAAAGTCGCGGCAGCGGCATGCACACCCTGCTGTGGGTACAGCGCCTGTTCCCCGAGCATTTCAAGAATTTCATCTTTGTCAGCGTCGGCGAAGTCGATTCGCAAAGCTACGGTGGCAGCGGCGCACTCGAACACCTGCGTGACGAAGTCGGCGACAACCTGCACTATTTCATCAACTTCTGCCACCACAACGGTCTGGCCGCCGAAACCCGCCTCGCCTACGGCAGCGACGTTGCACTGGAACTGACCAGACTGGCTGAAACCATCCACGGCGAATACGCCAATTGCGTGTTTTTCGCCAGCAAACTGATTTTCGTGCACGACAACTGGGGCACGCGCCTGCTGCACAATCAGACCGCCGACGTGATCCAGCGCCGCCTGCACCTGCAGGGCATGCAGATGGTGATTTTGCCGATGAAAGTCTGAATCAGGCGGCGGCCAGCGCGCCGAACAGGCTGCCGGGAATATCGGCCAGCCGGTATTTTCCCGTGTTGACGGCGTCGGCGAGTTTGCCCAGCGTGGTTTCTTCCAGCAGCTTGATGATCTTTTCTTTCACCGGCACCCAGCGAAAATGCAGCGGGCAGGCGGTTTCCGCGCTGCATTTTTTCAAACCCAACAGACAGTTGTCTGCAAACGTCGCGCCTTCGATCAACTGCACGATCTGCATCAGGCTGATGTCGCGCCCGCCCTCACGCAACTGAAAACCGCCGAGCCGACCGCGAAACGACACCAGCAGATTGCCCTTGACCATGCTTTGCAGGATTTTGGTCAGATAGGGCGCAGGGACGCCAAGCCGCACGGCGATATCCTTGTTCAGCACGGGCGTATCGGCAGGCTGGGTCGCCATGTAAATCAGTGCCTGGACGGCATATTGACTGGTGCGGGACAGAATCATGGCTTTTCCTCGTGGCAATGCGCCTGAATATAATATAAAGCTGTCCGGATATCCATGTTTGGGCGAGCGGCGTGATCTTGACGCCATGGGCGTGCCGGATTTAAAATAGGATAACATTATCCACATATAGCATAACACCATGTCCACACAGAAACTGCTCGAAAAATACAGCGTGGCGGGACCGCGCTACACCTCGTATCCAACGGCGCCGTATTTTCACACCGGTTTCAGCGAAGCCGATTGGGCGGCGGCGCTCGATGCGCCAAGCGGCGGGCGCGACCTGTCACTGTATGCCCACATACCGTTCTGTGATTCGCTGTGTTATTACTGCGGCTGCAACATGGTGGCGACGCGCGATTACAGCAAGGCCGCACCGTACCTGGCCGCACTCAATCAGGAAATGGCGCGTGCGGCGCAATGGACAGATCCGGCACGCAGCGTGCGCCAGCTGCACTGGGGCGGCGGTACGCCGACCTACCTGCACCCGGACGACATTCGCCGCCTGATGGCGATGACCCGCCGTCACTACAATCTGACGGCGGATGCGGAGATCAGTTGCGAAGTCGACCCGCGTGAGCTGACGCGCGCGCATCTGGTGGCACTGCGCGAATCCGGTTTCAACCGCGTGTCGTTCGGTGTGCAGGACATGGACCCGGCGGTGCAGCAGGCGGTCAACCGCATCCAGTCCGAAGCGCTGATTCAGCAGGTGCTGGACTGGTCGCGCGAGTTGGGATTTGCCAGCATCAATCTGGATCTGATCGTGGGACTGCCGAAGCAGACCGTGGCGAGTTTCAATCGCACGCTGGAACAGGTGACGGCATGGGCGCCCGACCGGCTGGCGGTGTTTGGCTACGCGCACGTGCCATGGCTGAAAAAACACCAGAATCTGATCCACCAGGCGGATCTGCCCAATGCGGTAACCCGGCTGGGTTTACAGCAGGCAGTCAACGAATCGCTGGGCGCAGCGGGCTACGTCAATATCGGCCTCGATCACTTCGCCCGCCCCGACGACGAGCTGGTGCGCGCGCAGCAGAACAAAACCCTGTGGCGCAATTTTCAGGGCTATACCACGCACAAGGATTGCGACATTCTGGCGTTCGGCGCATCCAGCATCAGCCAGACTGGCGATGTCTACATGCAGAACGAAAAGAACCTCAAGCGTTATCAGGAACGGGTTGCGGCGACCGGATTTGCCGTCGAGCGCGGCGTAAAACTGACGCGCGACGACCAGATCCGGCGCGACGCGATTACCCGCGTGATGTGCGATCTGGAACTGGATTTCGCCGCCTTCGGCGCGCAATGGCGCATCGACTTTAGCGATTATTTCAGTGCCGCGCTGGCCCAGTTGCAGCCGCTGGCCGACGACGGGCTGGTGGAGATTGCAGCCGATCGCCTCAGCGTCACGCCCACCGGACGTCTGTTTCTGCGCAACATCGGCATGTGCTTCGACGCCTACCTGCAGGCCGCAAGCGCGTCGCAGCCGCGCTACTCGCGCACCGCCTGACGCGTTTCAGCAGCAGCCGCTGCCGTCGTCGCGCTTGGGGCAGCCCTCGGGGCGCTGGCGCGCGGGCAGTGGGCAGTGGTTGATTTCGTTCGCGCCGCGCTGGAAATAGCAGGTCATGGCGCTGGAGGCGATGCCGAGCAGCCAGAACACAAAAAAACCTAGCGTGTAGGCAGCCAGGCGCTGTTCGATCAGCGGCTCACCGCGATACAGGATTTCAAGCGGATCGAACAGGCTGGTGAAGACGATGTCGGCTACCCCGGCCACCAGGAACGACGGCCACAGAATGTGGATCAGACGCTGCATTATGGCGCACTCCCGGTCATTTATTTTTCCTCCGGTTCGTTCATCTTGCGCTTGAGCCAGATCGACAGGAAAAACCCCATGCCGATGATGAAGAAGATGGTAAACAGGCTCAACAGGCCGATCCAGTTGGTGAACAACAACTTGAGTACAGCGTCCATTTCAGTCTCCCTCGGGTGGATGCGCGCTGGATAGCGTCAACGGCTGGTTGATGGGCGTATGCACGACGCCGGACAGGCGCCAGGTCGACGCCGCATCGACCAGCTGGGCGTGCCATTTACCGGCGGGCATGACCGGCATGACCGCCCGGTAGCGACCACCCCCGGCGTGCTGCAGCGTGAGCGTCTGATCCATGCCTTGTCGGGTGGGATGCGCGAGGGTCAACAACAGCTGCTTGGGGTAGACCGGCAGACGCCCGTCCAGACGCAACATCAGCACACCACCCTCGCTTTTGAATGTCGCCGCCAGCTGCGCGGCGCGTGCGACGTCATCGCGCGCCAGCGTCTGGTTGATCGCCAGCCCGGCCTTGTAATAATCGCCCACCACCAGCCCGTCTGCCGTCTGAAACGCAATGACAACCGTGGCGACTCCGGCGATGACCGCCGTCAGCGGCAGGCTCATCAGCAGCCACGGCCAGGGTTCGCGATACCAGGGTTTGGAATGCAGTGCAGGGTTCATCATGGCGTTCACCGGTTGAAGAATTTAGTGCTGACGGTTTGCTGGATGCGCGGCGCATCCAGCGCCTGAATGATGAAGCGGACTTCGATCGAGCGGCCTTTGAGTTCACCCGGGTCGGCCACCAGACTGACCGGCAGCTCGACGGTTTGCAGCGCCGCAGCGCTGATTTCCGGCGTGCCGCTGAGCACACGCAAGCCGTTGATGCCCTGCGCGCTGATCCGATAGCGGTGCGGCTGGCTGTCCTTGTTGATGAGTTGCAGGCGGTAGACGTTTTCAATCAGGCCGTCGTCGGTTTCCTTCGACAGCGCGACGCGGTCACGCACCACATCGACGCGCAGCGGCACGCGGGTCGCCAGGCTGTAGACGAAGGCACCGGCAATCAGCGTCAGCAGCACGCTATAGATAATCGTGCGCGGACGCAAAATGTGCTGGAGGATGCCCGTATCCGGATATTTTCCTTTTACCACGTTCTCGGTGGTGTAGCGGATCAGTCCACGCGGATAGCCCATCTTGTCCATCACCTGATCGCAACCGTCGATGCACGCAGCGCAGCCGATGCACTCGTATTGCAGGCCGTTGCGGATGTCGATGCCGGTCGGGCAGACCTGCACGCAGACGTTGCAATCGACGCAGGTGCCGAGTCCCTGTGCTGCATAGTCGGCTTTTTTGCTGCGCGATCCGCGCGGTTCGCCGCGCGACGTGTCATAGGTCACAGTGAGCGTGTCGGAGTCGAACATCACGCTCTGGAAACGCGCATACGGACACATGTATTTGCACACCTGTTCGCGCATGAAGCCGGCGTTGCCCCAAGTGGCGAAGGCGTAGAACAGGATCCAGAAGCCCTCCCACGGGCCGACGCTGAAACGCACAATTTCCAGCGCCAGCGTCTGGATCGGCGTGAAATAGCCGACAAACGTAAAGCCGGTCCACAACGCGATGGCAAACCACACGGCATGTTTGAGGCCACGCTGTTTCAGCTTGGCCAGGCTCCACGGCGCCTTGTCGAGTTTCTTGCGCGCGACGTGGTCGCCTTCCAGCCAGCTTTCCACCCACATGAAGACTTCGGTGTAGACCGTTTGCGGGCAGGCGTAGCCGCACCAAAGCCGCCCCGCCACGGCGGTGAACAGGAACAGCGACAGCGCCGCCAGAATCAGCAGGCCGGTCAGGTAAATGAAATCCTGCGGCCAGAATACCCAGCCGAAAATGTAGAACTTGCGCGCCGCCAGGTCGAACAGAATGGCCTGACGGTTATCCCATTGCAGCCACGGCAGACCGTAATACAAGCCTTGCGTCAGCAACACCAGCGCCACGCGCCAGCTGGCGAACACGCCGTGCACGGCGCGCGGCTGGATCACCTGGCGAATGGCGTAGAGCTGTTGCTCGATGGGCGCGTCGGCAGCGAGCGGCTGTTTGTCGTGGCTCACCGCAGGCGTCCTTGAATAATCCGCATGACCAGCGCCTTACGGCTGTTGCGACAGGCTGTAGACATACGCCGTCAGCAGATGCAGCTTGGCGGCCTTGTTCGACGTGGTGCCGAGCGTCTGCGTCATGGCGGGCATCGTGCCGTTGCGTCCTTTGGTGATGGACTCGATGATGTTCGCCTCGCTGCCACCATACAGCCACACCTTGTCCGTCAGGTTGGGCGCGCCCATCGCCTGCATGCCCTTGCCGTCGGGCATGTGACATGCGGCGCAGTTCTCGGCGAACACCGCTTTACCGGCAGCGGCGCGTGTTGCGTCATGCTTGCGCCCGGACAGCGACAGCACGTAGTTGGCAGCGTCGCGGGTCTTCTGCACGCCGATGGCAGCGCCCAGCGCCGGCATCATGCCATTGCGGCCATCGGTAATGGTGGCCTGGATGGTTGCCGGGTCGCCGCCGTAGAGCCAGTCATGGTCAGTCAAATTGGGGAAGCCTTTGGCACCCGCCGCATCCGAACCGTGGCACTGTGAACAGTAGGTCAGGAACAGATTTTTGCCGATGGCGCGCGCTTCGGGGTTGGCGGCGACGGTAACGATATCCTGCTTCATGAACCCGGCGTAAACCGGCTGGAACTGCGCCTCGGCGGCTTTCACTTCGGCGCTGTATTCGCCGGTGGACGACCAGCCCAACACCCCGGCATAGCTGCCCAGCCCAGGCCACAGCAGCAGATACGCCAACGCAAATACCAGCGTGCCGTAGAACAGCCCGAGCCACCAGCGCGGCAGCGGGTTATCGAAATCCTGCAAATCACCGTCCCAGGTGTGCGCCATCAACTCGGGCTTTTCACCCGGCGCGAGCTTGCGCGTGGTCTGCGACCTGAGAAACACCCAGGTGCCGATGATGCTCACCAGGGTAATCACAGCAATGTAATAGGGCCAGAAGCTGCTGGTGAAATCGCTCATTTTTTATCTCCCTTGCTGGTCGGTGCGTCATCGTCTTCTTCAAATGGCAAACGGCCGTCTTCCTCAAACCGCTGCTTGTTGCCCCGGCTGAACGCCCACCAGACGATGCCAATGAAAACAGCGATGAAAAGCGCGGTAATGATGCCGCTGAGGGTTCCGCTATCCATGACGTGCTCCTCAGTTTTTCGGGGCGTGGGTGCCGAGTACCTGGAGATAGGCAATCAGCGCTTCCAGCTCGGTTTTGCCTTCCAGTTCTTTAGGTGCGTCGCTAATTTCCTGCGCGCTATAGCCGGTATCAACCCAGTTCAGCGTGCGCATCTTCTGCTGGATCGCCGCATCGTGGAGCGGACGATCGAGCCAGGTGTAGGCCGGCATGTTGGATTCCGGCACCACGTCGCGCGGATTCAGCAGGTGCGCGGCATGCCAGGCGTCGGAATAGCGCCCGCCGACGCGCTGCAGATCCGGCCCGGTACGCTTGGAACCCCACAGGAACGGGCGGTCGTAGGTATATTCACCCGCGACTGAATAATGGCCATAGCGTTCGGTCTCGGCGCGGAATGGGCGGATCATCTGCGAGTGGCAGCCGACGCAGCCTTCGCGGATGTAGATGTCGCGTCCCGCCAGCTGCAGCGCGGTGTAGGGCTTCAAGCCTGCCACCGGCGTGGTCATCGAGGTCTGGAAAAACAGCGGCACAATCTGCACCAGCCCGCCGATGCTGACGATCAGCACCGTCAGCACGATCAGCAGACCGAGATTTTTTTCGATACGTTCATGCGAAATCATGATCGGCCTCCTCAAGCGTGAACCAGTTTTGGAATCGCGGCGTCGTTCACCGCGCGCCCGACACGCACCGTGCGCCAGACGTTGTAGGCCATCATCAGCATGCCGCTGAAGAACAGCGCGCCACCCAGCAGCCGGATGCCGTAGAACGGATACATGGTGTTGAGCACCTGGGCGAAGCTGTAGGTCAGCGTGCCGTCGGCGTT
>DZDB01000044.1:2018-13658 GCA_022736605.1 Sideroxydans lithotrophicus | reverse complement strand
ATTGACAGCGCGGGAACGCGCTTCACCAACTGATACCACATTGCGCCGCACCAGATCCTGCAAGCACTGATCGAGCGTCTGCATGCCCACGTTCTGGCCGGTCTGAATCGACGAGTACATTTGCGCAATCTTGTTTTCACGGATCAGGTTGCGGATTGCCGGGGTGCCGATCATGATTTCGTGCGCAGCGACCCGACCCGCACCGTCCTTGGTCTTGAGCAGGGTTTGCGCGATCACCGCGCGAATCGACTCAGACAGCATCGAACGCACCATCTCCTTTTCAGCCGCCGGAAACACGTCGACGATACGGTCGATGGTCTTGGCCGCCGAACTGGTGTGCAGCGTACCGAATACGAGGTGGCCGGTCTCGGCTGCGGTGAGTGCCAGCCGGATGGTTTCCAGGTCGCGCATCTCGCCCACCAGAATTACGTCCGGATCTTCCCGCAGCGCGGAACGCAGTGCATTCGAAAACGACTGCGTATGCGGTCCGACTTCACGCTGGTTAATCACGCATTTTTTACTTTGATGGACGAATTCGATCGGGTCTTCTACCGTCAGGATATGCCCGAAGGTGCTTTCATTGACATAATCAACCATCGCCGCCAGTGTGGTCGACTTGCCCGAACCGGTCGGCCCGGTCACCAGTACGATGCCGCGCGGCTGATCGGAAATCTCCTTGAATATTTTGGGCGCATTGAGTTCTTCGAGTGTCAGCACTTTGCTGGGAATGGTACGGAATACCGCACCCGAACCACGATTCTGGTTGAAAGCGTTGACACGGAAGCGCGCCAGCGTCGGTACTTCAAAAGAAAAATCCACCTCCAGGGTTTCTTCGTACACTTTGCGCTGGCCGTCGTTCATGATGTCGTACACCATGTCATGCACGGTATTGTGATCCATCGGCGGCAGATTGATGCGGCGTATATCACCGTGCACCCGGATCATCGGCGGCAAACCTGCCGACAAGTGTAAATCGGAGGCTTTGTTTTTAACCGCAAAAGCCAGCAGTTCCTGGATTTCCATTGTTATACTTCCCTGATGAATTTCGAGCCATTATGGACACAGTAAAAAGCGCATTGCAAGCTGTGCACGCGCGCATTGCCAAGGCCATTCTGGCAGCTGGCCGCGCACCTGGCTGCGTCGAGCTGCTCGCCGTCAGCAAGACCTTTCCTGTCGCTGCGATAACCACCGCTGCCCATGCCGGACAACGCGCTTTTGGTGAAAGCTACGTGCAAGAAGCACTCCCCAAATTAGCGGCGCTGCGCGACTTATCTTTAACCTGGCATTTTATCGGCCCGCTACAGCGCAACAAAACCCAGGCCGTGGCACAGCACTTCGACTGGGTTCACAGTGTCGACCGGCCACTCATCGCGCAACGGCTGAATGATGCGCGTCCGCCAGACATGCCCGCGCTCAACGTCTGTTTGCAGGTCAATATCAGCGACGAAACCAGCAAAAGCGGTGTGGCACCAGCTAACCTGCCCGCCCTGGCACAGGCCGTTGCCACGCTACCCCGATTGCGTTTGCGCGGCTTGATGGCAATCCCGCAGGGCGGCACCGACAGCGCAATACAGCACGCTCAATTTGCCCGGCTACATGCATTGCAAACCGAACTGATCGACCAGGGCTTTGCGCTCGACACGCTGTCAATGGGGATGTCCGACGACCTTGAAATCGCCATTGCCGAAGGCTCCACACTGGTGCGCGTTGGCTCAGCGCTGTTTGGCACGCGC
Source organism: Sideroxydans lithotrophicus (assembly GCA_022736605.1). GTDB lineage: Bacteria > Pseudomonadota > Gammaproteobacteria > Burkholderiales > Sulfuriferulaceae > Sulfuriferula. The sequence goes on along the minus strand of DZDB01000044.1, from coordinate 11,925 downwards.
CCCTCCTCCACCCACTAAAGGATTTTGTATGCACATTACTTTCATCGGCGGCGGCAACATGGCCAGCGCGCTCATTGCCGGGCTATTACGGCAAGGCCTCAACGCCAGTCAGCTCACGGTCGTTGAACACAATGCCGAGTCTTGCGCGCGGCTGGCGCGTGACTATCAGGTCAATACTTTTGACACGCTATGTGCCGATGCGGTCATCAGTGACATCATCGTATTGGCAGTCAAGCCGCAACAACTCAAGGAAGTTGCCCTGCAGCTATCTCCGCTGCTGGCGACGCAACTGGTTGTGTCCATCGCGGCTGGGGTGCGCGCTGCCACGCTGTCAGCCTGGCTGATGGGGTATACCCGCATCGTGCGCAGCATGCCCAATACGCCCGCCATGATCGGTGCCGGGGTCAGCGCGCTGTATGCGCTACCTGCAGTTGATGCGCTGCAACGGCAAGCCGCAGCGGACGTGCTCAATGCTGCGGGCAGCGTGGTGTGGGTCGAGGACGAAAGTCAGATGGACGCCGTTACCGCAGTCTCAGGCAGCGGCCCGGCCTATGTATTTTATTTCATGGAAGCCATGCAGCACGCCGGCACCGAGCTGGGCTTGTCCGCCGACGTGGCGCGCCAACTGGCACTGGAAACGTTTTTAGGCGCCGCCAAACTGGCGCTGGCGAGCAGCGAAGACCTGGCCACATTACGCGCCCGCGTCACGTCCAAAGGCGGCACCACCGAACGCGCGCTGCTGAGCATGCAGAACAGCCACGTGGCGGAAGCCATCGGCACGGCGCTACAGGCAGCCGCCGAGCGCTCACGCGAACTCGGCGACGCGCTGGTTTAAACTCGCCGGTTACGTCTCAAAATGCAACCATTACACGGTATTTCAGGTACTGACCCATGTTGATACAAGCACTCCAGTTTCTGCTACAAAATCTGGCCAATCTGTTCCTGATTGCGCTGTTGCTGCGTTTTTACATGCAGTGGGTACGCGTGCCATTTCAAAACCCCTTCGCCCAGTTCGTCATCAAACTGACTGACTTTGCCGTGCGTCCGCTGCGACGGATAATCCCGGGGCTGTTTGGCGTCGATCTGGGCACGCTGCTGCTGGCATGGGTGCTGGAAATTCTGCTGCTGCTGGCGCTGCTCGGACTGGGAGGCTTTCCGTTTGCCATTGCGGGCAGCGCCATCGTGCCCTGGTTGCTGTTGCTGGCTGCGGTCAAGCTCGCCAGCCTGGCGGTATATGTACTCATCGGGCTGGTAATCGTCATGGCCGTGCTGTCGCTGGTCAACCCGTTTTCGCCGCTGATGCCGGTATTTTCCGCGCTGGCCACGCCACTGCTGCGCCCGTTTCAGCGCTGGGTGCCCACAGTGGCCAACTTCGATCTGTCACCCTTGATATTTCTGCTGGTCTGTCAACTTGTCATCATGCTGCCGCTGACCTGGCTGGAGCGCTTGGCCAACGCGCACCTATGAGCCATTACGTTGCGCCTTATTGACACGCCCTGGTTGCAAATTGAGGCTGAACAGGCACGCATTTTGCTGCATGTTCAACCGGGTGCCAGCCGCAGCGAAATAGTCGGACTGCATGGCGGTGCGCTCAAGCTGCGGGTGGCTGCTGCCGCTATCAATGGCAAGGCGAATGCGCTGGTGTGCCAATTGATCGCTGATACATTGGCGCTCCCACACAGCTATGTGAAGCTAAGCGTGGGTGCAAAAAGTCGCCGCAAAACAATCATAATCACCCCACTGGACGGGAAGACCGCACAAAAACTCGAAGAAATGGGAAAGCACTATGACAAACCGTCTTGAACAGGGCGTCGCGCAATACCAGCAGCAGCGCAATGCGCTGCTCGCTGCCTTGCAGGCTTATCGCGCCTGGCTGGATCGCAATGCCAACGCTGAAGCACAACAGACGCTGCGCCTCTACGACCTGGAAGAAAGCCTGCGCCAGGACAAACTCACACTGGCGTTTGTGGCAGAGTTTTCGCGCGGCAAATCCGAGCTGATCAACGCCCTGTTTTTTGCCGATTTGAAACAGCGTTTGCTGCCGTCCGATGTTGGCCGCACCACCATGTGCCCGACAGAAATTTTTTACGACGCGGAATCCGCACCTTATTTGCGGCTGTTGCCGATCGAATCCCGTCTGCGCGATGACAGTCTGGTCACACTCAAGCGCATGCCCATCGAATGGAGCAGCATCAGCTTGACCCCCGACGATCCGGCGCAGATGGCTGCGGCATTCCGCACCCTGGCAGAAGTCAAACGCGTGCCGCTGGCGGTTGCACGTGCACTCGGCCTGCATGACGACAGCGCGCCAACCGCTTCAGACAAACCGGCGGACGGCATGGTCGAAGTGCCCGCCTGGCGTTATGCATTGATCAATTTTCCCCACCCGCTGCTCAAAAGCGGCTTGTCGATACTCGATACGCCGGGTCTGAACGCGCTTGGCAACGAGCCCGAATTGACGCTGAGTGCCATCCCCAGCGCCCACGCCGTGCTGTTCCTGCTCGCCACCGATACCGGTGTGACGCGCTCTGACCTGGATATCTGGGAAAAAAACGTACATCGTCGCGTGCATCACCATATCGCAGTATTGAACAAGATCGACATGCTGTGGGACGACCTGAAATCCGACGCAGAAACGCAACTTGCGCTGGAAAAACAGCTGTTTCAAACCGCCCAGTTGCTCAAGCTACCGCGTCATCAGGTGCTCGCCATCTCGGCACAAAAAGCACTGGTGGCCAAAGTACGCGGCGATGCCGCCTTGCTGCAGCGTTCCAATATCGGCGCGCTGGAATCCATGCTGGCCGATCACATCATTCCATCACGTCAGCGCCTTCTGCATGAATCAGTCAGCCAGGAAGTATTCACCATGCTGGAGGCCTCGCACCACGGCGTGCAAAGCAAACTCGCCGGGCTGTACGACGACATGTACCAGCTGAACGCGTTTACCGGCAAAAACCGGGAAATCGTCACCAAACTGCGCGATAAACTGGTACTGGAAAAGCGCGGCTATGATGCCGCTGCGTTGAACTTCAAAATCACCCGGAACCTGGTACAGGAACGCGGCCGTTCACTGCTCTCCGCCCTGTCCCAGGATATTCTGGAAACCATGCTGAATAAAAGCCGCGCTCACCTCGACGATAGCTGGACCACCGCCAGCCTGACGCGTGGCATGCACACGCTGTTTGACCGAATCAACGCGCAATTTGGCCGGGTGGACGTCGTCGCGGGCGACATTCTGGGCCTGCTTGAAGCCGCCTATCTGCGGTTTCAGGAACAACATGACTTTCCTGCGCTCAATCCGCCTACGCTCAACCTGAATCGTCATCGCCAACGCCTGGCTGATCTGGCGCGCAGCACTGAAGCGTTCTGCCGCGACCCACTCAATCTGGTGCTGGAAAAACGTTTTATGATCAACAAGTTTTACCAGAGCCTGGTGAGCGAGGCGCGCGATACCTTTGATAGGGCTCGGACAGAGACCGATGCCTGGTTACGACGCACCCTCGACCCACTGGTAGCGCGCATTCGCGATCACAAAAACCAGCTGGAATTGCGCGTCGAGAACATCAAGAAAGTGCACGGCAATCTGGATGGCCTGCAAGCACGGATTGCCGAACTCAAACAACAGCATGATGCAATGCAGATACAGCAAGCTGAAATCAACGCCCTGCTACAAACCCTGAACATTCAAAATGATGCGCGGCCACTTGATCCTGCAAGCCTTTCAGCAACCAGCGCGCAGGCGGTAGCCTGAGTCCATCCTGATTCCATGACATATCTCAATTTATCGCTTCAATCCCGCCCCCTGGCTGATGCCCTTCCCGGCTCGCTGAAACGGCTATCCGTTGCACTGATCGTCAGCACCCTGTACCTGAGTAGCACCCCTTTGTACGCCATGAGTCTGGGTGCGGCAGACGTTCGATCAAGCTTGGGGCAGTCGCTGCAAGTTGCCATTCCGCTCATGCTCGATGGCGCCGAGGGTGACCTCGGTGCCGACTGCTTCCGCCTGGAGCGCGGCAACGATGCGGATCTGCCACAGCTCAACGATGCCCGCCTGAAACTGGCCCGCAGTGGCGGCGTAGCCGTTTTGCAGATCACGACCCAACGCCCGGTCAATGACCCGGTGCTGAGTTTCAGCGTTGCCACCCAGTGCAATGCCAGCATTCGCCGCAATTACACGATACTGCTCGATACGCCCGCAGCCATTCCCGCCAGGCAGGCCGTTGCCGCCGTCAGTACGCCAGAAACGAATACAGTCACAGACAATACCGTCACTTCGACCCTACCCATGCAGGCAGCAACCCCGTCCCCGCGCCAACCAGATACGCGGCGCACGCAGCAACGCGTACATAAATCACCCGCCCTCCCGGTACCACGGCAGCCGCGCGTTCGACCCAATGCACGCGCGTCCCTGGTGATTGAATCGTCCGCCCCGCCGATCAAAGCAGCCTCAACCCAGCCCGGCGGCATGGTATTGCGCATCAGCCCCAGCCTGCGTTTTTTGCCGGGCCAACACCCGCTTTCTCCGGCACTGCTGGCCAGTTTGAAACGCCAGCAGGCTGAACTGCAAAACAACAGCACCGATCAGCTGGACGACGACATTGCTGCGCTGAAAATGCAATTGGCGCAAACCCGACAAACGCTGGCTGCCCTGCAGGGTACTGCCAACAAACCGGTAACAATAAAACCCATTTCAGCACCTTCACAACCCAGCACCCGGCTGTCCAGCGCCTATCTGCTGCCACTGGCCGGGCTGATCTTGCTGGCTGGCCTTGGCCTCTACTGGCTGCGCCGCAACACCATGCGCCGCCGCGTCGATGGCATCGTCGATTTTCGTGATACCACATGGTCCGAACTGCCGACGTCTGGGGCGCAGGTGGCCACGCCGGCCGCAAACGAAACGATTGCACCAACATTGACAGACAATGCACTGAATGACGATTCGTCCGCACACGTTCAACCTGTCAGAGAAAATCAACAGCCAATTGTGGTTTCATCACTCAGCCGGGTGACTGAAGAAGCGTCGGTGTTTTGTCGGCTCGGCTACCCGCAGCGCGCAGTTGAACTGCTCCAGGAACACATTGCCAGCACACCGGTCAGCCACCCGCAGGCCTGGTATGTGTTATTCGACATCTACCGCGAACACAACCTGCGCGATGCGTTCAACAGCAGTCTGGCAGACTTTAAACGCCGCTTTAACCTGGTCACACCGAGCTGGGAAAATACCAACGATATTGACGGGCCGGATCTGCAAAGCTTTGCCCACGTGATCGAGCGCATCACCCAGTTATGGCCCACCGCCGCCTGCCAGCCTTATATCAAGGGGCTGCTGTACGATGATCGCGGCGGTGAACGGCAAGGATTCAGCATAAACACCTACACCGACCTGTTATTCCTGATTGAATTGCTGGATTACGAACTGGAAGAAGACACGCCTGACGCGGTACCGGCAGGCAGCCATCTGCGCCTGGTGTAGCTACAACTAGATCAAAATCACGTCGTACTGCTCCTGGGTATACAGGCTTTCCACCTGCAGTGACACCGGTTTTCCGATGAAATCACCGAGCTGCGCCAAGCTTTGCGATTCTTCATCCAGAAACAGATCAATCACCTGCTGCGACGCCAGGATGCGGAATTCACGCGCGTTGAACTGGCGTGCTTCGCGCACGATTTCACGCAGGATTTCGTAGCACACGGTTTGCGCGGTTTTCACTTCGCCACGCCCCTGACAGGTCGGGCACGGCTGGCACAGCACGTGCGCCAGGCTCTCGCGCGTGCGCTTGCGCGTCATTTCCACCAGGCCGAGCGAAGAAAAATCATTAACCGACATGCGCGTATGGTCGCGCGCCAGCGCTTTTTTGAACTCGGAAAACACCGCTATACGGTGATCCGGATTATCCATGTCGATGAAATCGACGATGATGATCCCGCCCAGATTGCGCAGCCTTAACTGCCGCGCAATCGCCTGCGCCGCTTCCAGGTTGGTCTTGAAAATCGTGTCGTCAAAATTGCGCACCCCGACAAAACCGCCGGTATTCACGTCTACGGTAGTCAGCGCCTCGGTCTGGTCAATAATCAGATAGCCACCAGATTTCAGATCAACGCGCCGCGCCAGCGCTTTCTCGATTTCTTCCTCGATCGCATACAGATCGAACAGCGGACGCTCGGCGGCGTAATGACTGAGATTGTCCGCCACGCCGCGCGTATAGAGCTCGGCAAACGCCAGCATTTTTTGATGTGTTTCACGCGAATCAACCAATATCCGGTCAGTTTCCTCGTTGGCAAAATCACGCAATACGCGCAGCGACAGGTTGAGCTCCTGATACAGCATGGATTTCAGCGGCGAGGACTTGGCTTTTTGCTGAATATCGGCCCACACACGCCGCAGATAATCGATGTCCGCCTGCAATTCATGGTCTTCCGCCTGCTCCGCCATGGTGCGGATGATAAAGCCGCCGTGTTCGTCCGTTGGCAGCATTTGCTGCAATTTCTGGCGCAACAACTCACGTTCGGCCTCATCCTCGATTTTCTGCGAAATACCGATGTGCGTTTCCTGCGGCAGATACACCAGAAAGCGCCCGGCAAAACTGATCTGGGTCGACAGGCGCGCGCCCTTGGTGCCGATCGGGTCTTTAATCACCTGCACCACCACGCCCTGGCCTTCAAACAGGATACGCTCGATCGGCCGCTCCTCACCGCCGGCATGGCGGCCTTCCCAGATATCCGCCACATGCAGAAACGCTGCCCGTTCCAGACCGATGTCGATGAACGCCGACTGCATCCCCGGCAGCACCCGGCACACCTTGCCGAAATACACGTTGCCGACCAGTCCGAGCAGGCTGATGCGCTCGATATGTAATTCCTGCACCACGCCCAGATGCATCACTGCCACGCGGGTTTCCTGCGGCGTGACGTTGATCAGTATTTCTTCACTCATTGTTTTGATTACCGGCTTATTCGAATAATTTGATGCCGAAGCGCGTCAGCAACTGCGCTGTTTCATGCAGCGGCAGCCCCATCACGCCGGAATAGCTGCCACTCAGATGGGTAATAAACGGTGCGGCGCGACCCTGAATTGCATAACCGCCGGCCTTGTCGAGCGACTCGCCAGTATTGACGTAGCCACGCACTTCAGCCTCGTCCAGCGCGCGAAATGTCACTACCGACGTGTTCACCAGCACCTCGCAGCGGCCTTCATACGCCAGCGCCACCCCGGTCACGACTTCATGGTCGCGGCCTGCCAGCTTGCGCAGCATGTCACACGCCGCCTGCCGATCCACCGGCTTGCCGAGAATCTCGTCATCCACAATCACTGCCGTATCCGCGCCCAGTACCGGATAACGGGGAATGCTGCGCTGCGTCAACCGTGTCCAGCCGATGTTCGCTTTGGTGTGCGCGATGCGTTCGACATATGCCACGCTCGATTCGTCCGGCAGCGGCGTTTCATCGACATCTTCGCGGTCGACCGATTCGCGCAGCAGCAATACTTCATAGTGCACCCCAATCTGGCGCAGCAGTTCGCGGCGGCGCGGCGAGCGCGAAGCCAGATAAATACGCGAAGCAATATTGGCCATGCGGGTTTCCTTATTCGCGATGATAGGGATGATTCTGCGTCACACTCCAGGCGCGATACAACTGCTCGGCGAGCAGCACCCGCACCATGCCGTGCGGCAACGTCAGACGCGACAACGCCAACAGTCTATGCGCACGCTGCTTGATGTCGTCATGCAAGCCGTCAGCACCACCGATCACCAGCACCGTATCGCGCCCGGCACCCAGCCAGCCGCGCATTGCATCGGCCAGCGCCAGTGTCGTCAATTCACTGCCGTGCTCATCCAGCGCCCATACCGTCGCATCGCGCGGCAACGCTGCCAGAATGCGGTCGCGCTCGGCTTCCTTGATCTGTACATCGGTCTTGCCACTGGCGCGTTTTTCCGGCTTTAACGCCACCAGTTCCAGCGTGATTTCACGCGGCATGCGACGCGCGTACTCGTCAAATCCGGCGTCCACCCAGGCGGGCATTTTTTGCCCCACCGCGATGATGCGCAGCTTCATGGCAGCGATTCAATGCGCGGCGTTACGCGCCGTACGCTGCGCTTGTGCTGCACTCCACAATTCTTCCAGGTTGTAATACTGGCGCACGGCAGGCTGCATCACATGCACCACCACGCTACCCAGATCGAGCAACACCCATTCACCCGAATTCAGCCCTTCGATGCCCTGGTCTTCGACGCCAAGCGCCTTCAGCTTGGATTGTACATTTTGCGCCAGCGCCTTGGTCTGACGCGTTGAATCAGCACTGGCTATGACCATGCGATCGAACATCGACGTCATATGACTGACGTCGAGCACCACAATATCGTCGCCCTTGATGTCTTCCAGCGCGTCGACGACAGCGGCGGTGATTTCATTGATTTCCATTAGTTTTCCGGTAAATAAAGGTGGTTGGACTGAATATAGTCGAGAACCGCGTTGGGCAGCAAATAGCGCGGGCTGCGCCCGGCACGCAAGGTATCACGAATGTGGGTGGCAGAAATATCCAGCGCAGTAATCGGCCGCGTCACAACCAATCCCGCCGCGCAGCCGGTCAGGTCATGCGGATGCGCCATGCGCCGCTCCAGTTCGGCGCGCAGCGCCTCCGGCATGGCGTCTTTCCAGGTGCTTTGCGGAAAACCCGGACGGTGCGCCACGGCGATATGCGCCAACGTGAACAAATCCTGCCAGCGGTGCCAGCTGGTCAGACCGAGAAACGCATCGGCGCCGAGCAGCAGGCACAGCGGCTGCGCCGCGCCGACTTCAGCGCGCAGATCGGTGAGCGTTTCCACCGTGTATGACAACCGGGGCTGACCGACTTCGCGCCGGTCCAGCTGAAACAGCGGATTGCCGGCAATCGCCCGCCGCACCATTTCCAGTCGCAGGTGTGCGTCGGTGCGCGGCCGGGTGCGGTGCGGCGGCGTGCCCGCCGGGATGAAACGCACGCTGGCCAGCGCTAACGCCTCGGCCATCTCCTCCGCCAGACGCAAATGGCCGAAGTGGATCGGGTCGAAAGTGCCGCCGAAAATCCCGATCGGCTTCAACGGTTTGTAAAACGCAGCTTATCCACGCACATGCCCGTCGCCCAGCACGACCCACTTTTGCGAAGTCAGCCCCTCCAGCCCGACCGGCCCGCGCGCGTGGATCTTGTCGGTGGAAATGCCGATTTCTGCACCCAGGCCATATTCAAAGCCATCGGCAAAGCGCGTCGAGGCATTCACCATCACGCTACTGGAATCGACCTCACGCAGGAAGCGCCGCGCCCGTGTGTAATCCTCGGTAACAATCGCGTCGGTGTGCTGCGAACCGTAGGTGTTGATATGGGCAATGGCCGCGTCCATGTCGTCGATCACGCGAATCGAGATAATCGGCGCGAGGTACTCGGTCACCCAGTCTTCCTCGCTCGCGACATTCATGTCCTCAATTTTGCGCGATGCCTCGCAACCGCGCATTTCCACGCCCTTGGCACGGTAGATGGCGGCAATTTTCGGCAACACGTCGGCGGCAATACTGCGCGCCAGCAACAGTGTTTCGGTCGTGTTACACGTGCCGTAACGGCTGGTTTTGGCGTTGTCAGCGATGCGCACCGCCTTGTCCACATCGGCGCGGTCGTCCACGTAGACGTGACACACGCCGTGCAGATGCTTGATGACCGGAATGCGCGCATCGTTCATCAGACGTTCGATCAACCCCTTGCCGCCACGCGGCACAATCACGTCAACATACTCGCGCATGGTGATCAGTTCGCCCACCGCCGCACGGTCGGTGGTGGTGATAACCTGCACCGCGGTCTCCGGCAAACCCGCTGCCGCCAGCCCTTCGCGCACACACGCGGCAATCGCCTGGTTCGAGCGGATCGCTTCGGAGCCGCCGCGCA
>DZDB01000044.1:0-1918 GCA_022736605.1 Sideroxydans lithotrophicus | reverse complement strand
TCCAGCAGCGCCTCGTCCAGCCCGGCCGCGCGTGCCGCCGCCATGTCCTCGGCGTTGGCCGCGAGCAGCTTGGCCGCGTCGCGCTGGATTGCCTGCGCCATCACCGTCAGCGCACGGTTTTTGGCTTTGCTGTCAGCGCGCGCCACCGCCCGTGATGCCAGCCGCGCCGCGCGCCCCATGTCCTGCATATAGGCCTTGATATCCATTGCCTGATCCACTTGACAGATTAAAACGCGATTTTAACCCGAACCAGACCAACTGCGTGACCCAGCCTATTCTGTCGTCTCCAGCGTACGTCTGTTTGCGCTGGCAATGCCGTGCTGACGGTAAAGTAGCAGCGCAATCCCGCTCACCAAAATACCAAACAGCGCGATCGGCCAGACCAATCGCCAGGCGTCGCCAGATGACAGGTCTTTCAACAGCAGGCCACGCACCACGCGCAGAAAGTGCGTGAGCGGCAGCAATTCGCCCAGCCCTTGCGCCCATTTCGGCATGCCGTAAAACGGAAACATAAAACCGGACAGCAGCATCGATGGCAGGTAGAAAAAGATTCCCAGCTGCATAGCCTGCATGGCGTTGTGCGCAATTAGCGACAACATAATCCCCAGCATCAGATTGGCCAGAATAAACAGGCAGGTGATGCCGAACAGCGTCCAGGGCGTCGCCAGTGACAAACCCAGCAGCGCTATACACACCGCCAGCAGCACAGCAAACAGCACGCAGCCCATCAAAAAATAAGGAATGGTCTTGCCCAGCAGCACCGCACCGCGCGGCATGACCAGGCTGGCGAGTGTTTCCAGCGTGCCCTGTTCGCGTTCCCGCACCAGGCTCAGCGCCCCCAGCAATACCAGCGTCAAGGTCAAAATCACACCCAGCAAACCGGGCAAAATAAAGCGCCGCGATGCGCCGTCTGCGTTGTACACCAGCCGGGTTTGCAACTGGATCGGCAAACTGGCGGATGGCGCACCAGCATAGCGCAGCTGTACGGCACGCAGCGCATTCATGGCGGCAATGGGATCAGTGGCATCGGCGGTCAATGTGACCAGTGGCCGCTCACCGCGCAGCTGCTGTTCGGCGAATTGCGGCGGCAGCGCCAGCACGAACTGTATCCGGCTTTGTGCCAGCCAGCGTTGCGCACGCTGCGCATCATCGGTACGCAACACCACCTTGAAATAACCCAGCTGTTCCAGCGCTGTCACCGCGCGCTCAACCAGGGCATTGCGTTCATGCGCTAGCAGTGCTGTCGGCATCTGCTGTGGATGCAGATCAATTGCAAAACCAAACAGCAGCAACTGCGACAGCGGCACCATGAAAAGCAATGCCAGCGTGAACCGGTCACGCACCATATGCAGGCACTCTTTAATGGCGACAGCCCGGGTCGCGCGCCAGAACCGGCTCATACAGGCAGCGGGTCGCGCCCGAGCCAGATCAGTGCATCCTCAAGTTGCGGCGCTACTGCTGTCACCACTGCCGCGTGATGTGCGCACCATGCCACCAGCGCTGTGGGCAATGCCTTGCCCTTGACAACCAGACGCCAGCCATCGGCACTGCGCGTCATGCAAAAATCCGCCTGCTGCGACAACACCGGCAAATCGATCGTACGGGCAATGACAATCTGCCACACCGCCAAACCCAACGCGCTGGCCAGGCATGATGCGCGGCCTTCAGCCACCAGGCGGCCGCCATGGAGATAACCGACGCGGTCGCAACGCGCTGCCTCCTCGGCATAGTGCGTGGTCACCAGCACAGTACTGCCATGCTGTTCTGCCTGCTGGCGAATGACTGCCCACAGCCGCGCACGTGACTGTAAATCCAGCCCGGCACCCGGCTCATTTAGTGTACTGTTTCACACTAAACGGCACCTACAGAGCCTCCCAAAAACGGCCTGACAAGGCGCGGCGCGCAGGCAATGGCCATT
>DZDB01000043.1 GCA_022736605.1 Sideroxydans lithotrophicus | reverse complement strand
TTGTATACGCAGCGGTTTAACCGGCGGCATGGGCTTGATGGGCATCTTTTTCAGGGGCGCTACAAGGCGATCCTGGTACAAAAAGAGGCGTATCTGCTGGAGTTGACGCGCTATGTGGTGCTCAATCCGCTGCGGGCGCGGATGGTGGCAACACTTGAGGACTGGCGCTGGAGCAGTTACCCGTACTTTGCCGACGCGCTGGCTGCGCCCGACTGGCTGGATACGGAGTGGTTGCTGGGTCAGTTTGGTGTGAGTCGCGCTGAGGCATTTGTGCGTTATCGCGAATTTGTGCTGGCAGGCAGAGGCTTGCCCAGCCCGTTGCTGGAAACCCGGCATCAGTTGTTGCTGGGCGATGCGGATTTTGTTGAACGCCACATCCAGGAAAAGCCCACCGAGGCGCTGCGCGAGATGTCGAAGGCGCACCGCCGTTCGGTCGCCAAACCGCTGGCAGATTACCAGTCGAACTACGCGAGCCGAGATGAGGCGATGGCGCGGGCGTATTTATCCGGCGCGTATACGATGGCGGAGATTGCGCTGTTTTTTGCCGTGCATTACATGACGGTGAGCCGGGCGGTGCGGAAGTTCGAGGATCAGCAACCGCCGGACACTGCTTGAGCGTTTATTCCCACTCGATCGTCGCTGGCGGCTTGCCGGAGATGTCATACACCACGCGGTTGATGCCGCGAATTTCGTTGATGATGCGGTTGGAAACTTTGCCCAGCAAGCTGTAGGGCAACTCGGCCCAGTGTGCGGTCATGAAATCGCTGGTGATGACGGCGCGTAGCGCGACAACGTAATCGTAGGTGCGGCCATCACCCATGACGCCCACCGATTTAACCGGCAAGAACACGGCAAACGCCTGAGAGGTTTTTTCATACCAGCCGCTTGCGCGTAGCTCTTCAATAAAAATAGCATCGGCCAAGCGCAGCAGCTCAGCGTATTCAGATTTGACTTCACCGAGTATGCGCACGCCCAGACCCGGGCCGGGAAACGGGTGCCGGTAGACCATGTCGTGCGGCAAGCCAAGTGCCACGCCCAACTCGCGTACTTCGTCCTTGAACAGTTCACGCAGGGGTTCAAGCAGACTCAGGTGCAGTGTGTCGGGCAGGCCACCGACGTTGTGATGCGATTTGATGGCGTGGGCTTTTTTGGTTTTGGCACCGGCGGATTCAATCACGTCGGGGTAGATGGTGCCTTGCGCCAGCCATTTTGCGTTAGGCAGTTTGGCGGATTCTTGCTGGAATACTTCGACGAATTCGCGACCGATGATTTTGCGTTTTTGTTCCGGGTCGGTGACACCTGCGAGGTGGCGCATGAATTCGCCACTGGCATCGACGTGGACAACTTTGACGCCAAGATTGTTGGCAAAGGTTTCCAGCACCTGCTCGGCTTCGTTCAGGCGCAGCAGGCCGTTATCAACGAACACGCAGGTGAGTTGATCGCCAATGGCGCGGTGCAGCAAGGCGGCGACAACTGATGAATCCACCCCGCCCGACAGACCCAATATCACTTCGTCGCTGCCGACTTGCGAGCGCACGCGACCTATCGCCTCCTCCACGTAGTCGGGCATATTCCAGTCGAAACCGATGCCACAGATATCGTGAACAAAGCGCGCCAGGATGGCTTTGCCCTGCAGGGTATGGGTAACTTCGGCGTGAAATTGCAGCGCGTAAAAGTGTCGTGCTTCGTCGGCCATCCCGGCAATCGGCGTGGCAGCGTTGCTGGCGATGATTTTGAAACCGGGTGGCAAGACGGTCACTTTATCGCCATGGCTCATCCACACGTCGAGCAAACCGTGCCCGGCGTCGTTGGCGCGGTCCTGAATGTCTCGCAACAACGCCGAATGTCCCTGGGCGCGCACTTCAGCGTAACCGAACTCTCGGTGCAGCGCGTTTTCAACCGCCCCACCAAGTTGCGCCGCCATGGTCTGCATGCCATAACAGATGCCCAGCACCGGCACGCCTAAATCAAATACCACTTGCGGCGCACGCGGGGTTTCGTCTTCGGTCACCGAGGCTGGCCCGCCCGACAAAATAATGCCCGCCGGATTAAAGGCGCGGATGAAGGCTTCATCCACATCGCATGAATGCAGCTCGCAATAGACGTTGGTTTCGCGCACGCGACGGGCAATCAACTGGGTGTATTGGGAGCCAAAATCAAGAATCAGGATTTTTTTATGCATGGTGACTGGATGTGGAGTAAGACATTGAAAAATGCCGCATTCCGGGCGGAATGCAGCATAGCGCTACCAATCAATCGACGCGGTAGTTGGGCGCTTCTTTGGTAATCTGTACGTCGTGTACGTGCGATTCGCGGATGCCTGCTGACGTGATTTCAACAAATTCCGCGCGCTCGTGCATGTCATTGATGCTTGCACAACCCAGATAACCCATGCTGGAACGCACACCGCCCATCAGCTGATGAATGACCGCGAGCATGCTGCCTTTGTAGGGTACGCGGCCTTCAATACCTTCGGGTACGAATTTGTCGGCGGCTTCGCTCTCCTGGAAATAACGGTCGCTGGAGCCTTTTTGCATCGCGCCGAGCGAACCCATGCCGCGATACGATTTATATGAGCGCCCCTGGAACAACTCGATTTCGCCTGGCGCTTCCTCGGTACCGGCAAACAGACCACCGAGCATGACCACATGGGCACCCGCTGCGAGTGCCTTGGCGATGTCGCCGGAATAACGGATACCACCATCGGCAATCAGCGGCACACCGGTGCCTTTAAGCGCCTCGGAGACATTATGGATGGCACTGATCTGCGGCACGCCGACACCCGCAACGATACGCGTGGTGCAAATAGAGCCTGGACCGATACCAACCTTGACTGCATCTGCGCCATGATCCGCAAGCGCACGCGCAGCCGCAGCGGTGGCGATATTGCCACCGATGACCTGCACATCCGGAAAGTTTGTTTTTACCCACTTGACGCGATCCAGCACACCTTTGGAATGGCCGTGTGCCGTATCTACCACGATCACATCGACACCGGCGGCAGCCAGCGCGCTGACGCGCTCATCGGTTCCGGCCCCGACGCCGACCGCTGCGCCGACGCGTAACCGACCAAGCTCGTCTTTGCAGGCATTCGGATGTTCAGACGATTTCTGGATATCCTTGACGGTAATCAAACCGCGCAATTCAAACGCATCATTGACCACCAGCACGCGCTCCAGACGGTGCTTGTGTAGCAGCATCATCGCTGCGTCACGGCTTGCACCCTCTTTCACCGTCACCAGACGCTCACGTGGCGTCATGACGTTACTGACCGGCTGGTCAAGATTGGTTTCAAAGCGCAGATCGCGGTTGGTGACGATGCCGACCACGCGCCCGCCCGCCTCGATCACCGGCAATCCGGAAATGCGGTGACGCCGGGTGATATCGAGTACGTCGCGCACCGTCATGCTGGGTGAAACTGTCACCGGGTCTTTGACCACGCCAGACTCAAACCGCTTGACGCGCGACACTTCAAGCGCCTGTGCTTCCGGCGTCATGTTCTTGTGCACGATGCCAAGGCCGCCTTCTTGCGCCAGCGCAATCGCCAGGCGCGCTTCGGTGACGGTATCCATGGCAGCAGACAGTAGCGGTATGTTGAGGCTGATGGTGCGGGTCAGGCGGGTTTGCAGGCTGACATCGCGGGGCAGAACATCGGAGTGCGCGGGGACGAGCAGGACGTCGTCAAAGGTGAGCGCTTTTTGTACGACACGCATAATTATTTCATTCCTGTGCAAAGCGCTATTATACGGCAACTCAATATGCTACGGTTAGTCGAAAAACGGCTGGTAAAAATTAACCACAACCGGCAAAAGCAATTGACGACAGCCAATTGTATGGCTATGTTTGCAACAACTGGCGCAGGGCACGGTTGATTCCATCATTAAAACCAATGTGTAGAGGAGAGTTGAAGATGAACAAGCTGTTGATAATTCTGGCAGGTGCAGGCTTGCTGACCCTGGGTGGCTGTGCCAGCATGGACAATATGGCCAGCAGCGACACCCCGGCAACACAGGCCGCAGCAACCCCGGGCATCAGCCCGGAAGCACAGGCCGCGCTGACGCAAGCGGAAGCCGACGCCGCAGAAGCCGCTAAAGCCAAAGCGCAATGGACTACCACTGATATCGCTTTGAAAGCTGCAAAGGCTGCAGCCAAAACCGGTGACAGTGCAGCAGTGCTGAAAAATGCCAAATTCGCCAGTGCTGAAGCCAAATTGAGCATTGAACAAATGAGCTATCCTTCGACTGACGTGTTCAAGTAAATTTCTACACGATAAAAAACGGGCACTGCGGTGCCCGTTTTTTTTGCTGCGATCATCGCTTTATTCGGCGTCACCGCCGCCTTTTTTCATCACCTTGCCCGCCTCGGCACGTTGTCGACGAACCTCTTTCGGATCAGCAATCAGCTTGCGGTAAATTTCCACCCGATCTTTATCACGCAGTATCGCATCCGCCTTGGTCAGCTTGCCAAACACACCAAATTTATTCTGCTTCAAGTCGATTTCCGGAAATTTATCCAGCACACCTGAAGCCTCGATAGCCTGTTGCACTGTGGCATTCGGCGCCAGCCGCACTGGTAAAATCAATTGCATGTCAGGCGTGGCATAGGCGACTTCGACCAGAATCTGCGTGCTCATGATGCGCCGTACACCTGATCGGCGCGCTGGATGAAAGCTTCAACAAAACTATTGGCGATATAGCTGAATACCGGGCCGAGTACCGCATCGAGCAGCTTGCTTGAAAATTCGTAATGCAGCATGAACTCAATCTTGCACGCTTCATCGGTGAGCGGCTTGAAGCGCCATTCACCGTCCAGCTGTTTGAACGGGCCGTTGAGCAGTTTCATCTGGATCAGATCGGGCGCCCGATTGATATTTTCAGTGGTGAAATGCTGTTTGATATGCATGTAGTCAATGTGGATCGTGGCGACAGTGCTGTGTTCATCCCGCGATTTTACGTCGGTACCGCCGCACCATGGCAAAAACGCCTGATAACGCTCGATCCCATCGACCAGTTCAAACATCTGCCGGGCAGAGTGTCCGACCAGTACGCTTTTGTTCACCACTGCCATATGTCTTGAAAGCCTGCAAAAAAGGGTAAAATACACGATAGCCGTCTGAAAAACCAACCGGAAAGCACACGCGACGCCCGCCATGAGCATTGCCCAGAATAAAAAAGCATTTCACGATTACTTCATCGAGGATAAATACGAGGCCGGTCTGATGTTAGCAGGCTGGGAGGTGAAAGCCATACGCGCCGCACGCGTGCAGCTCAAGGAAGCGTATGTTGTCATCAAAAACGGAGAAGTATTTCTGATTGGCGCGCATATCAGCCCACTGGCCACGGCCTCCACGCACGTCCATCCAGATGCTACGCGCAGCCGCAAGTTATTGCTGCACGCCGCAGAAATCAGCAAGCTGATCGGCAAGGTGGAGCGTGCTGGCTACACGCTGGTACCAATAGACCTGCACTTCACTCGTGGCCGCATCAAGCTGCAAATCGGCCTGGCCAAAGGTAAAAAACAGCACGACAAACGCCAGGCCAGCAAAGAACACGACACCGACCGCGAGATCCGCCGGGTGATGCGTAACAAGATTTAACCGCATCGCATTACATCGCCGCGCGCAAGGTTTGCAGGGGCGGCACGCGGCTGATACCCCACAAACCGGCCATCCCCGCCAGTGCTACGCCGGTACTGCCCAAGCCACCCGCCAGCAACCACATGCCCGGATTGAATTGATACGGCAAATGAAATACCTGGCTACTCAATAGCCAGCCAATCAGGCTCGCACCTCCCGCTGCCAGCATCCCGGCGAACAGACCAATCAAGGCAAACTCTACCGACTGTGCCAGCAGCAACTGGCTGCGTCGTGCGCCGAGTACACGCCACAATGCCGTTTCAAGGGCACGCTCGTCTCGCGTCGCAGCGAGTGCGGCATACAACACGACCAGACCGGACGCCAGGCTGAAAATGAACACGAACTGGACTGCGGCGCTGACACGGTCGAGCATGTCCTGAACGGTTTTGAGTACTGCCGAGACATCAATAACCGTCAGATTCGGGAAGCGTTTGACCATATCATTGAGCGCGCCCGTTTGTGCCGTCGGCAAATAAAAACTGGTGATGTAGCTGGCAGCGGTGTCCTGCAACAAAACCGGGCTGGCAAGCACAAAAAAGTTGACCTGAAAGCTATCCCAGTTGACCTTGCGCAAGCTGCTGATGCGCGCCGTCACCGGTGTCCCCGCCACGTCAAAACTCAGGCTATCGCCCAGCTTCAGATGCAGTTTGTCGGCGATGCCCTGCTCGACTGAAAACTGCGGTGCGGCATGGGCACCCTGCCAGCCAGCGCCCGCCACCAGCGTGTTATCGTCGGGTATCTGATCAGAATAAGACAGATTGAATTCGCGCTCAGCCAACCGCCGCGTTTGCATGTCCTGATATTGCGCGGGATCGAATGGCCGCCCGTTAATGGCGGCAATACGGCCACGAATCATCGGATGCAGGGTTATGCCCGTTAGCTGCCTGGTTTTAAAAAATGTCTGCACCGCGCCGAGTTGGTCGGGCTGAATATTGATGATGAAACGGTTCGGCGCATTCGCAGGCAGGCTAGCGTGCCAGTCTTTAAGCAGATCACCACGCACCACGGTGAGCAGTAACAAGGCAAGCATGCCCAGCGTGAACGCGGCAATCTGAATGACGCTGCCACCCGCGCGTCGGCGCAAGTTGAGCAAACCCTGACGGACGTTGTGTCGCATGCGCAGCCCTAACCAGCCCGCTGCCAGCACCAGCAGCCACGACAACAGTGCCGTTACCAGCAACGTGGCAGCGATGCCCGCCAGGGCAAATAGCGTCAGGCGCGCGTCATTGACTTGCCAGAACAACAGCGCGCTGAGCGCGGCAAAACCGGCCAGATAGATCAGCACGCCCATCTGGTTCAGACCGTTATCGTCGCGCCGCAAAATACGCAATGCCGGAATGTGGCGCAACGCAAACAGCGTGGGCAGGCTGAAGCCTGCCAGCAATACCATACCTGCCAGCGCCGCACGCGCAAACGGCAACCAGTCGGCAGGCGGCAACGCCAGATTAGCGAGCTTGCCGAGCATGGCGGCAAGTACGCTTTGGCCGGCGTATCCCAAGGCCATTCCAGCGATCGCCGCAAGCACGCCCAGCACCATGATTTGCACGGCATACAGCGCCACGATCGTGCGCTGGCTGGCACCGAAACAACGCATCAGGGCACACGCATCCAGATGGCGACGTAAAAAGTGGCGTGACGAAAGCAAAATAGCCACTGCGGCCAGCATCACCGAGAGCAGCACCGACAGACCGAGATAGCGCTCTGCCTTGTCGAGCACGTTGCGAATCTCCGGCCGCGCATCACGTACCGTGAGCACGCGTTGGCCTTGCGCCAGATGGGACGTCAGCCAGACACGATATTTTTCCAGTGCGCCGCCCTGCCCCGCCACCAGCAAACGGTAATTGACCCGGCTACCGAGCTGTATCAGGCCGGTAGTCGGCAAATCTGTAGCGTTCATCAACAGGCGCGGGGCAAGATTGAAAAAATCGCCACCACGATCCGGTTCCGAGGTCAGAATCGCAGCCACTTTGAATTGAGCGTAGCCCAATTGCAGGGTCTGCCCCACGCTTGCATTCAACGCATTTGCCAAGCGCGCCTCCAGCCAAACGCTGCCGGGTGCCGGAATGCCATTGGCAGGGTGATCGGGTGCGCTGGGGCTGTCAGAAATGCGCAACTGACCACGCAGGGGATAACCGCTGCTCACTGCTTTGATTTCGGCCAGCCGGTTGACTTCACCCACCGTCGCCATGCTGGGGAATTGCGCTGTTTGCGCGGTCTGCAAACCGTCCTGCTGCGCCCGGCGGATGATGCTGTTTGCTGGCACCTGATCGGATACCACGACCAAATCGGCACCCAGCAAACGGTTGCTCTCCTGCGCCAGCGCCAGGCGCATGCGTGAGCTGAAGCCATCCACCGACGCCAGCGCTGCTACCGCAATCAGCACCGCCAGACCGAGCACGCGCAGCTCGCCCGCACGCCACTCGCGCGTCAACATGCGCAGCGCCAGCCAGATTATTTTCATGCTGCCAGGTCCAGCTGCCCGGCGCGCAGTTGCAGGCGGCGACCGCAACGCGCTGCCAGTTGCGCGTCATGCGTCACCAGAATCAGCGTGGTGCCCTGCTCGCGGTTCAATTCAAACAGCAACTCGATTATCCGGGCGCCAGTCTCGGCATCCAGGTTGCCAGTCGGCTCATCCGCCAGCAACAGCGCCGGATTAACGGCAAAGGCGCGGGCAATCGCGACACGTTGCTGCTCGCCACCCGACAACTGACTGGCGCGGTGATGCTCGCGCTCACCCAAACCCACGCGTGCAAGCCAATGTTGCGCCCGCTTGCGTGCCTCACTGGCACCATTCAACTCCAGCGGCAACATCACGTTTTCCAGCGCACTCAGCATCGGCAACAACTGGAACGACTGGAATACAAATCCGATCATCTCGCCACGCAACTTTGCCCGCCCATCTTCGTCAAATTCGCTGAGTGACTGCCCGGCGATCCTGACTTCGCCTGTACTCGGTAAATCCAGGCCGGCCAGCAATCCCAACAAAGTGGATTTGCCTGAACCGGATGCGCCGATGATGGCGACCGATTCTCCACGCAGAATCTCAAAGCTCATGGGATGCAAAATAGTCAAGGCAGCATCATTCAGGCTGACTTGGCGGGACAACTGTTTGACCTGCACAATTACATTACGATCAGGGGACATCATGAAGTGGTTAGGCTCGATTTTGTTCTGGTTGGGTTTGGCGATGAATAGCAACGCTGATGCAACGCCAGTCATCCTGGTATTCGGAGACAGCCTCTCCGCAGGCTATGGCTTGTCGGCCAGCCAAAGCTGGCCCAGTTTGTTGCAAAAACGCCTGAAAGCCGAACGCGAAAACTATTTTGTCGTCAATGCCAGTATCAGTGGCGAAACCACTGCGGGCGGGCTGTCGAGACTGCCCATTGCGCTGGCACAACACCACCCTGCCATTGTCATTATCGAGCTTGGTGCCAACGACGGTTTGCGTGGTTTGATGGTGCAAGAAATGCAAAAAAATCTCAATCACATGGTCACGCTGGTCAAACAGCAGCACGCCAAGGTATTGCTGGTCGGTGTGCGTCTACCGCCCAATTACGGCATGGACTATACGCAAAAGTTCCAGCAAGTATTCGCGGCCGTCGCGCAGCAGCAGAAAGTGGCGTTCCTACCATCGCTGTTAAATGGCATCGAAACGAATCAAGCCTTGTTTCAGGCGGATGGCTTCCATCCGATTGCCAGTGCTCAAGTCACCGTGCTGGATACGGTCTGGCGTGGACTGATACCGTTGCTCAAGCGCTGAATCCCTGTGTAGCACCATCGCTTAAGCTATTGATAGATTATATATATCGGCTGGTCGAACACCGTATCTGATGCTATGCTTATTGGGTGTCGAGATTTCAACAATAAATTCAGGGTGCATTGGATGCGCGAGGTGATCATGAATTTACCCAGCTATGAAGTCGAGTTTATTCCAGTTGAAAGACGTCTCAACGAGCGTCGCAGCCCGGTCGCGCAAATGCATCGCGATGAACCCTATCTGGGTATAGACCGGCGCACGCAAGCCGGACGTCGCGCGTCGGACATCGCCGCGTATCAGGCATTTTTAAGTAAACTCAACTAACGCGCCCTCAACGCACCACGACCATGCTGTTACCGGCCTGAAACTGACCGATAGCGCAGGCGTGTTCAAAGCCTTGCACCTTGAACAGCGCCAACACCGTTTCAACCGCTTCCGGCGCGCAGGCAACCAACAAGCCGCCACTGGTTTGCGGATCGCTCAGCAAATTTTTTTGCCACTCAGGCAATGCCGCCTCAATCTGCACATCGTGGCCGTAACTTTGCCAATTTCGTGCGGCAGCACCCGTCACATAACCTTGCTCTGCCAATGCGCTCGCCTCACGCCAGAATGGCAAGCGGGAAAACTCGACTTCGGCACGCAGTTTTGATCCCCGGCACATTTCCAGCAAATGCCCGAGCAGCGCAAACCCGGTAACGTCGGTCATGGCATGCACGCCTTCCATTTCCGCCAACTGGCTGCCCGGGGTGTTCAACTGCGTGGTGCTGGCCAGCATCTGCGCATAGCCCGCCTCGGATAATTCGCCTTTTTTCAGCGCGGCGCTCATCACGCCCACGCCCAGCGGCTTGCCCAATATCAACACATCGCCAGCGCGCGCCTGGTCGTTACGCTTGACGCGTTTGGGATGCACCACGCCAATTGCAACGAGGCCATAAATCGGCTCCTGCGCGTCAATCGAATGGCCACCGGCAATCGGAATGCCCGCCGCCGTGCAGACCGATTCTCCGCCAGCGAGAATTTGCTGGATGCTTTCCACTGGCAACTTATCGATAGGCATGCCGACAATTGCCAGCGCGAAAATCGGCGTGCCGCCCATCGCGTACACGTCAGAGAGCGCATTGGTGGCTGCAATCCGGCCAAAATCAAACGCGTCATCGACAATCGGCATGAAAAAATCGGTAGTGGCCACAACCGCCTGGCTGTCATTCAACTGATATACCGCTGCGTCGTCGCTGGATTCGGTACCCACCAATAACGCCGGCGGCAGCAGGTGTTTGGCGCCCGAACGCACCAGAATTTCCGACAGTACCGCCGGGGCGATCTTGCAACCGCAACCGCCACCGTGCGAAAACTGGGTCAGACGGATGGCAGACTGCGCCAAGGAGTCGTTCATTGTTGTTACCCTCTCGTATAGACTGCTTGATTCGATTCACTACACCAACATCATGAAACTGGCACCGCCCGCAAACGTAGCACAGCTGTCCGAATTTGACGAGATTATCGACGTTCGCTCACCCGCCGAATACGCGCTGGATCACATTCCCGGCGCGTTGAATTTTCCCGTGCTGGACGATGCCGAGCGTGTGCGTATCGGCACCCTTTACAAACAGGTATCAGCTTTCGACGCTAAAAAAATCGGTGCAGCGCTGGTATCGCGCAACATTGCCCACCATATCGAAACCGATTTCATCGACAAGCCACGCACCTGGAAACCGCTGATCTATTGTTGGCGCGGCGGCAACCGTAGCGGCGCAATGGCACACATTCTCAAGCAAATCGGCTTTGATGTCGCACAGCTCGAAGGTGGTTACAAGACCTATCGTGCCGCTGTCGTCGCTGATCTGGAACGCCTGCCGGGGCAATTCCGTTTTCGCGTCATCTGCGGCCCGACCGGCTCGGGCAAAAGCCGTTTGTTGCAAGCCTTGCGTGAAACTGGCGCACAAGTGCTCGATCTGGAGGGCCTGGCAGCGCACCGCGGCTCGGTGCTGGGCAATCTGCCCGACGCCCCGCAACCGACGCAAAAAATGTTTGATAGCCAGTTAAACTGGACGCTCAAACAATTTGACCCGGCGCAACCACTGTATGTGGAAGCTGAAAGCAAAAAAATCGGCATGTTGCGCGTACCCGACAAATTGCTGTCACAAATGCGGGTGGGAGAATGCGTGCGTATCGAGGTCGCCACGCCATTGCGGGTCGAATTGCTGAAGCAGGAATACGCACATTTTCTGCAAGACCCTGCGGCGTTACAGGCGAAACTGGACTGCCTGGTCAGCCTGCATGGCCATGAAGTCATCAATCACTGGAACGCGCTGGCAGCCCGGCACGCCTGGGACGAACTGGTATTGCAGTTGTTGCAGCACCACTACGACCCGGCCTATGGCAAATCTGCCCTGCGCAATTTTCCCGCGTATGCACAGACACCGGTCGTGGCAATCAATGACATTGGTACGGCAGGATTTTCCACAGCTGCAAAACATATCCACTTACGGCCTTGACGTAAGGCGATCTGGTGCTAGGGTTAAAAACGTAACATTTTTTTAATCAGCATCCAGCATATGGTTAGTATTTACCCAATTAAAAACATTGTGTTGATTAACTATTCTTATAATTAACATTAAGAATTAATTGATCATCTGTTTGGGTTTTTAACCGGGCAAATTAACCAGGCTTGGATCATAGATGGATGAAAGAGGAACCATGACCACTACCTGGATCGTCGTCGCCAATGCCAGTCTTGCACTACTCTATGTCAACAACGGTCCGAAACAGGGGCTGCAACTCATCAAGGAAATGGCGCACCCTGCCAGCCGCGAAAAAGCCTCATCGCTCGTAACCGATCGCCCGGGCCATAACCCCGGCTCAGGCAATGGTCACGGCGCATTTGTCCCGGCGACCGACCCCAAACAAAATGAAGCAGAACACTTCGCGCTGACGCTTTCTAAAACACTTGAACATGGCCGCACTGAAAATCTCTACAAACGCCTGATCATGGTGGCCTCATCCCCGTTCATCGGTTTGCTCAACCAGCGCCTGACGGGTCAGGTTCGCAATCTGATTAGCGATACCATCGAAAAAGACTATACGCGCGCCACCCCGAAACAGTTGACCACGCATCTGGAAAACTGCATCTATCTCTGAACCACGCCAAGGCGTTGCAGCAGGCACACGGCCTCAGCTGCAATGCCCTCGCCGCGCCCGGTAAAGCCCAGGTTTTCCGTCGTTGTCGCCTTGACATTGACAGTCTCGATTTCCGTCCCCAAATCAGCCGCAATATTCGCCTGCATGCGCGCAATATGCGGCGCCATTTTCGGTGCCTGCGCGATGATCGTGCTATCAACATTGACCACACCATAGCCGCACTCACCCAGCAGACGCGCCACTTCGCGCAATAGCTGGCGGCTGTCGATGCCTTTGAAACGTGCGTCGGTATCCGGAAAATGGCGACCGATATCGCCCAAACCCGCTGCGCCCAGCAGCGCATCGCAAATCGCGTGCAGCAACACATCTGCATCTGAATGCCCGGCCAGACCCAACGGATGCGCAATCTCCACGCCGCCAATCATGAGCTTGCGCGCCGGAGCAAAGGCATGCACATCAAAACCGTGGCCTATCCTTAAATCAGTCATGCGGGTTCTCCAGAATCAAACGCGCCAGATACAGGTCGCGCGGGTAAGTCACTTTGAAATTGCTGTTGTCCGCAGCCACCAGCAAAGGGCGATGACCCAGCGCCTCGATTGCACTTGCCTCATCGGTAATCATGGTCGCATCAGCCTGCTGCAACGCTTGCAGCAGCATGGCGTGGCGGAACATCTGTGGGGTTTGTGCCTGCCACAAGCCTGCGCGCGGTTCGGTGGCGCCGACACGCTGCGTCACATCGGCGCGTTTGAGGGTATCGGCCACCGGCACCGCAAGCAAGCCGCCCACCGAGTCATTGCCCGCCGCATCCAGCAGGTGCTCAAGCTGTGCCGCCGATAGACACGGACGCGCGGCATCATGCACCAGTACCCAGTCTTGCGCCGCCACCTCGCCTACCATCGCCGCCAGACCGTTGCGCACGCTGTCGGCACGGGTGCTGCCGCCGCAACGCAACACTGTCAGCCTGGGTGCAAATTCGCGCCAGTCGTAGCTGTCCCAGCGCTTGTCTTCGGCGGCAATCACCACATACACGCGGCGTATGCGGGGTGTCTCCACGAGCCGCCGCAAAGCGTGATAAATCATCGGCTTGCCTGCCAGTTCAAGATACTGTTTGGGCAAGCTCTTTCCCATGCGGGCGCCGCTGCCCGCTGCAGGAATCAGGGCGTAATGTTCAGGCATGGTTCGCA
>DZDB01000042.1 GCA_022736605.1 Sideroxydans lithotrophicus | reverse complement strand
ACGCTGCAACCTTGACCGAAAAATTCCAGATTGGTATCCCCAAAGCGTTCCGCGACGACCTCGGCTTGAAAGCCGGTCAGCAATTCATATTTGTCGCCAAGGGCGATGCAATCATCATGATTCCGCGACGCAGCATCAACGACGCGCGCGGTTTGCTCAAAGGTGCCAATACGGATGATATTCGCGACCGTGGGGATCGGAACTGATGGTCATAGTGGACACCTGCGGCTGGATAGAATGGCTGACCGATGGTCAATTGGCCGAAGTGTACGCGCCCTTTCTGGCCGACAGCGGCAATGTGATTGTGCCGACGCTGGTGCAATTCGAATTGTATCGATGGTGCCTGCGTGAAAAAAACGAGGCGATTGCGCTGGATGTGATCGGCCTGACTGAAACCTGTCAGGTACGACCGCTGGACACGCGCATTGCGTTGTCCGCAGCCGATCTTTGCGCTCAGTACAAGCTGGCGATGGCGGATGCGGTGGTGTACGCCAGCGCACTGGCTGCAAACGCCGAGTTGCTGACTTCCGATGCGCATTTCACGGCGTTGCCGGGTGTGCATTATTGGCCAAAAACCGCTTGATGGGCTGACCGGTTGACGCCATCATGCTACGTCAGCCGCAGATTGACCACACCAACCAGACCAACTAGACTGAACGCATGTCAAGCACCGGAGTGATCACCATGCGCCAATGCAACCTGTATGAAGCCAAGACCCAGCTGTCGCAACTGGTGCAGGCCGCGCTCGACGGCGAGGAAGTATTCATCGCACGCGCCGGCAAGGTGGCCGTGCGTCTGGTGCCCGTCGTGCCTGAACAGGCAGCCACCGGTGGCTGGGGCAGCTTGCAGATTGATGCTGCGCAACTGGATGCGGCATTTAGCGCCGAAGCGGATCATGAAGTGGCGCGTTTGTTTGAGCGTGGCGCTGCGTAATGCCGTCGCACCTGTTACTCGATACGCACATTGCCTTGTGGTGGTTTGCCGGGAATACGCGCCTGAACGCTGAAGTACGCGAAGCAATCAGCCAAAGCGTGTGCTGGGTCAGCGCCGTCTCGATTTGGGAAGTGGCGATCAAATTCAGGCTCGGCAAGCTACCGGTCGCGCCAGGGCTCTTCCTGTCTGCGGCCACCCACGCTGACATGCGCTTGCTGCCCATTACTCCAGAACATGCCGCTGCCACCAGTGAATTGACGGCATTCCATCACGATCCGTTCGACCGTTTGCTCATCGCCCAAGCGCGACAGGAACACTTGACCTTGTTGACCGCAGACCAGGCTTTACTTGCTTATGGCGCAAACGTACGCCTGGCGGTTTGACCGAATGATTCCCGCATGACCATCCTGGTCACCGGCGCAACCGGCTTTGTCGGCACGGCGCTGTGCGCCCATCTTGCGGCAAACGGCCACACGCCGCGCCCCGCAGTGCGCACACCACACGGCTTGCGGGACGAAGTGGTGATAGGCGACATTGATGCGCACACCGACTGGACGGCCGCCTTGTCCGGCTGCGATGCGGTAGTACATCTGGCAGCGCGGGTGCATGTGATGGATGACCGCGCACGCGATCCGCTGGCCTTGTACCGCGTCACCAACACCGATGCGACGTTGAATCTTGCGCGGCAAGCCGCCTGCGCCGGGGTGCGGCGGCTGGTGTTCATCAGCAGCATCAAAGTCAACGGAGAAGGCCGTGCCCGCGCGTATCGTGAAACCGACAGCGCCGCGCCGGAAGACCCGTATGCGCAATCCAAATGGGAAGCCGAACAGGGTCTGCTGGCGCGGGCGCGCGACACCGGACTGGAAGTGGTAATCCTGCGCCCGCCGCTGGTTTACGGGCCGGGGGTGGGCGCCAACTTCCGCCGCCTGATGGACACGGTCGAACGCGGCTGGCCGCTGCCGCTGGGGGCGATACACAACCGCCGCAGCCTGCTGTATCTGGGTAATTTCGTCGACGCCATCACCCGCTGCATCAGCCACCCGGCTGCTGCCGGGCACACTTTTTTGCTGGATGATGGCGCGCCGGTGTCAACGCCCGAGCTGATCCACGCGCTGGCACAGGCGTTGCACCGCCCCGCGCGCCTGCTGCCGGTGCCGCCTGCGCTGCTGGTGCTGACGGGCACGCTGCTCGGCAAGCGCGCTGCCGTCAGCCGCCTCACCGGCTCGCTCTACGCGGATACCCGGCTGATTCAGTCGCGCCTGGACTGGACGCCGCCGTTCACGCTACAGGCCGGTCTGGCCGCCACGGTCGCAAAGCCATGAGCTGGCTGATTCCACTCGCGTCGTTTGCCGTCTGCTGGCTGGTGTTGCGCCAACTGCTGCGCAGTACGCGCCTGCCGATGGATCACCCGAATGCGCGCTCGCTGCACGCCACGCCCACGCCACGCGTCGGCGGCCTCGGCATCATTGCGGGTATCACCCTGTCCGCGCTTGGCCTGGCTGCTTTTGGCCTGCTCGATAGCGGCCTGCTCGCCGCGCTGCTGGGCATGCTTGCGCTGGCCGCCGTTTCGGTGCTGGACGACGTGCGCAATTTATCAGTGCGTGTGCGCTTTGGCGTGCACTTCCTCGTCGCCCTGGGCTGTCTGTTGGCATTCGGGGTACACGGCTGGCTGCTCATCCCGGGGGTGCTGGCGGTGGTTTGGATGACCAATCTGTATAACTTCATGGACGGCTCGGATGGCCTGGCCGGTGGCATGGCCAGCATCGGCTTTGGCGCGCTGGCGCTGGCCGCGTGGCTCGCGCATGCACCGGGGCTGGCGCTGCTGTGTGCTGCGATTGCCGCCGCCGCGCTGGCGTTTCTGCGCTTTAACTTTCCGCCCGCGCGGCTGTTCATGGGTGATGCGGGCTCTATTCCACTGGGCTTTCTGGCCGCCGTGCTGGGCATGCTGGGCACGCGCGATCAGATCTGGGCGTGGCATTTCCCACTGCTGGTATTTTCGCCATTTATCGTCGACGCCAGCGTAACCCTGCTGCGCCGTGCGCTGCGCGGCGAAAAAATCTGGCATGCGCACCGGGAACATTATTATCAGCGGCTGGTGCGCATGGGCTGGCAGCATCGCACGACTGCACTGGCAGAATATGCCGTCATGGTCGGCAGCAGCGGCATGGCATTGATCAGCCTGTTCACGCCAGCCGCAGTCGGCCTGCTTATCGCGCTGGCCTGGGTCGCCGTGTTGTTGGTAACGATGGGCTGGATAGACCGCCGCTGGCGTAAGTTTGAGCACGCGGCGCAGCCCCGCGTGACTTGATTGCTGCCCTGTTGCGTACCGGCTATACTGTCTTACATATTTCTTACTTTCCGCCTGAAAATCATGGATACCACCAAGCTCTCCAGTAAAGGCCAGGTCATTTTGCCGATGCCGATTCGGGCTGCGCACAACTGGCAGCAAGGGGTCGAGTTTTCCGTTGAAGATACGCCCGAGGGCATTTTGTTACGCCCCTTGAAGCCATTCAAGCCCACGCAACTCGATGATGTGGTCGGCTGCACTGCTTACACCGGCCCGACCAGGACGCTGGCGGAAATGGATGCCGCCATTGCTGCCGGTATCAAGGCCAGCCATGATCGCGATTGACACCAATGTGCTGGTACGGCTGTTGACCGCCGACGACGCGGTGCAAACCCGGCGCGCGGCTGCGCTGTTCGAGCAGGGCGATATTTTTCTGCCCAAGACGGTGTTGCTGGAAACCGAATGGGTGCTGCGTTTCAGCTATCAGTTAAGCCGCTCGACGATTGTCACCGCGCTGAAAAACGTACTCGGACTGGCGCAAGTCAAGGTCGAGAACGGCTTTACGCTAGCCACTGCCCTTAGCCTGTTTGAATCCGGTATGGATTTTGCCGACGCGCTGCATCTGACCTCCAGCCGTGACGCTGCACAATTTGCCACGTTCGATGCGCAACTCAAAAAACAGGCTGACCGGGATGCGCCGAATCACTCGGTCATTCTGTTGTGAACTTCGTTAATCCATGCCCCTGTTGCGCACACACGATTAGATTGCAATGACGCTCACGCCCCGCTTCAACCCCCGTACCGCGCTCGCCTTCCTGCACGACCTCAGCGCCGCCGCGCTGGCCTGGATGGTCGCTTACTGGCTGCGCTTTAACCTCGCCATCCCGGACGAATTTTTGACCAGCGCGCTGGAAACGCTGATCTGGGTAGTGCCGTTGCAGGCGCTGGCGTTCTGGCGCTTTGGTCTGTATCGCGGCATCTGGCGCTTTGCCAGCCTGCCCGATTTGCGCCGCATCCTGATGGCCTTGGGCGTGGCGGCGCTGCTGGTGCCGCTGGTGTTGCTGCTGTTTCGCCCGCAGGCAGTGGTGCCGCGCTCGGTGCTGCTGCTCGATCCGCTGCTGCTGGTGCTGTTCATGGGTGGCAGCCGGTTGGCCTACCGCGCCTGGAAGGAGCACCGTTTTACCCATCTGCTCGACGGCGAGCGCCAGCCGATTTTGATCATGGGCGCAGGCAATGCCGCTGCCATGCTGGTACGCGAGCTGGCGCACAGCCGCGAATGGCGCGTGGTCGGCCTGCTGGACAACGCCGCCAAAAAACAGGGGCGCGACATCCACGGCGTGCCGGTACTGGGCGACCTCGACAGCCTGGCGCAGCAGGCGCAGCGGCTTGACACCAGGCACGCAGTCATCGCCATGCCGTCGGCACCGCATTCGGTACGGCGCCACGCCGCGCAGTTATGCAACGCAGCTGGCGTGACAGCGCTCACCGTTCCGGCGTTTGAAGACCTGGTGAGCGGCAAGGTCACGGTGTCGAATCTGCGCAAAATCGAACTGGATGACCTGCTCGGGCGCGACCCGGTACAGCTCGACGACGCTGGTCTGCACAGCCTGTTGAGCGGCAAAGTGGTGATGGTGAGCGGCGCGGGCGGCTCGATCGGCTCCGAACTGGCGCGGCAGATTGCACGTTATCAGCCCAGCCTGCTGATCCTGTTCGAGCTGAGCGAATTCGCGCTGTATCAGATCGAGCAGGAGTTCACGGCACACTTTCCGGATTTGAAAATACTGTGCGCCATCGGCGACGTGAAAAACCGCGCGGTGCTGGATGGCTTGATGCAAACGCACCGCCCCAGCGTGGTGTTCCACGCCGCCGCCTACAAACACGTGCCGCTGATGGAACAGCACAATGCCTGGCAGGCGGTACGCAACAACATCCTCGGCACCTATACGCTGGCGCAGGCGGCGCAGGCACACGGCGTGGCGAAATTCGTGCTGATTTCAACCGACAAGGCGGTCAACCCGACCAACGTCATGGGCACCACCAAGCGCAGCGCCGAAATGGTCTGCCAGAGCCTGCAACAGGCGACCGGCACGGGCTTTGTCGCGGTACGCTTCGGCAACGTGCTGGGCAGCTCGGGCAGCGTGATTCCAAAATTCCAGGAACAGATTGCGCAAGGCGGGCCGATTACCGTCACCCATCCCGACATCACGCGCTATTTCATGTCGATACCGGAAGCCTGCCAGCTGGTGTTACAGGCCGGCCTGATGGGCAGCGGCGGCGAGATTTTCGTGCTCGACATGGGCGAGCCAGTCAAAATCGCCGACCTCGCGCGCGACATGATCCGGCTGTCTGGCTACACCGAACAGGACATCAAGATCGTCTACACCGGCCTGCGCCCCGGCGAAAAACTGTTTGAAGAATTGCTTGCCGACGACGAACACACCCTGCCCACGCCGCACCCCAAACTGCGCATCGCGCAGGCGCGTGAAGTCGACGCGGCCTGGCTGGATGAGGCGCTGGGATGGTTATGTCAGGATGGCGAGGTAGGTGAAGCCAGCGTGAAGCAGAAGCTGCACGACTGGGTGCCGGAGTACACACCGAAATAATGAGTCCGCCTCACACGCGACGCTCAATGTGTCATGTTCACGCACAGCCCAAGCCGAACACTCTCTGCCAGCAAGCGCCGGTCACGCGTCCATAAAGCAGCACCCGGCGTAAGCCGTACAGCGGCCAACAGGTGTGCATCCACATAACCTATCCCGGTGCCGAAGAGCGCGTGCTTTTCGATGAAAAGCATGACTTCTTCATCCGAGGCTGCGGTCGTTTGCGGCAAGTTTTTCAACGCATCCAGGACAACATGGCGATGCTGCATACTGCCCAACGCAAGCTCGCCAATAACAAACCGATGCATCAGCACCTGCCCGCTGTTCAATCGCCTGGTCAATTCTGCGTTACCCTGTCGAAAATGGTCTATCCAGACCGACGTATCGACCAAAATCATGTCGGTTTGGACTGACGCCGTGGCACCGCCTCAAGCAGCGGCTCAGATCCACCGAGCAGTGCCAGACGCCTGGCGCTCTCACGCTGAATCAAGGCCTTGAGCGCCTCGCGCACCAAGGCCGTTTTTTCCATCGGGCCGGTCAATGCCTGTGCTTTTTCCAGCAAATCGTCATCCAGTGCCAGCGTGGTGCGCATGGTTTACCTCCAGCCATAAAGCACAATTTATAGCATCAAATGATGTCTAAAACAACGCCATGCGTACAGGGTTTCCGCGTGACGACGGGCTGGATGGGAGTCAAACAGATGCTGCGCGACCGGGTGCCGGAATACACGCCGAAGTAGCTGGACTCAAACCGGCAGCAGCAAATTATCGGGTAATCGTTCAGCTGAAATGCCCATGCGGGTGATCGCATCGTGGCGCACGCGATTGTAACTATCCAGCAGTAACAAACTATATTCACGCGCCAGCTGAATATCTTCAGCAAACAGGGCAGCGTCACGCAGATATTCGTGCACCAGACGATTCCGCAGATAGCGCGCTTCCAGCCACTGCTCAGCGCTGCTTAACGCCCCTAGGCGCTCTGCGCGATTGAGGGTTTCGATCTGGCTGCCAGGCGTCTCGGCCAATGCCTGCAACCAGCGTGGAAATAATTTATCCGCCATCGTGTCCTGCATTCTGCCAAACCGCGATACGAATGCTTCCAGTCGTTCGGCGATTTCCGGCGCCTGTTCCAGATTGCGAACCCATGCTGGATCAACTGGCTGGCTGAACAATCGCTGCCAACTGTAAGACAAATGCTTGCCTTCCAGCGCAACAATTTCCAGTGTTTGCAGAAAGCGTGTGGCGGGCAAGCCCGGGGCAAGGTTCATAGCGTTATCCCGCTGCTGGCAGCCTGCTCGTGGATCGATTGTCTGGACGTCGAGGGATCCAGCACCAGCACGTCAATCGGCTGATCGCCGATACGCAACTGAAGGCGAGCAACCAGTTGCAGCGTTTTGCGTGCCAGCGACGGCGTGACAGCGGGCAACTCAACCAGCAGATCAATATCCCCACCCCGGGCAGCGTCGTTAATTCTCGAACCAAAGACCTTTACTTGCGCCTCCTTACCGAAAATCTCGTGCACGGTATCGCGAATCAGCGTCTGTGTGATCAGGGAAAGTCGCATGGCAATGGCTCACAGTGTCGATAGAATTTAGAATACAGCATGTTACTGCTTTACAGCCGCACGCTGCGCCCGCCATCCACGGTAATCACCTGCCCGGTCACATAACCCGCATCCGACACCAGATAGCGCACCGCGCGCGCGATGTCTTCCGGTTCACCCGGCTGTTTGAGGATAGTGTGCGAGATGATGCGCTGGCGCGACACTTCGTCGAACAGGGTTTCATCATCCGGCCATAAAATCGGACCGGGCGATACCGCGTTGACGCGCACTTCCGGGCCCAGCTCGCGCGCCAGTGAACGCGTCAGCCCGACCAGCCCGGCCTTGGCGAGGCTGTACACCACGTAGCTTTTCATTGGCCGCTCGGCGTGAATGTCGGCAATATTGACGATGCAACCACGCCGCCGCCGCAGCTCGACCGCCGCCGCCTGCGCCAGAAACAACGGCGCCTTCAGGTTGGTGCCCACCAGATCGTCCCAGTTGGCTTCGGTGATGTCGCCCACGCCAGTCGGATAAAAACTCGACGCGTTGTTGACCAATACGTCGAGACTGCCAAAGGTTTCGATGGTGGTCGCCACCATATTGGGAAAACTGGCGGTTTTCAGCAAATCTCCCTGGATTAGCGCCACCGAATCCGGGCGAACCGCATTGAGCTCGTCCTGCAGGGCGCGCGCCGCCTGCACCGAGGTGTGGTAATGCACCATCAGATTGGCGCCCTCGCAATGCAGCAAGCGGCAAATCGCCGCGCCCACGCGCTTGCCACCGCCTGTAATCAAGACCGTTTTGCCTTGCATGGTGAAATTCCTTATGCTCTCGAACTCATTGATTATCCGTCCCGCGCCATGTCTCTGCCCAGCCCCAGTGCACCCGCCCTCACCCACAGCCGGACCCTTGCGCAGCATATCGCAGAACACATCCGGCATCACGCTGGCTGGATTCCGTTTGCCGGTTACATGCAGCAGGCGCTGTATGCGCCGGGGCTGGGCTATTACAGCGCGGGCGCGGCCAAACTCGGCGCAGCGGGTGATTTCACCACCGCGCCGGAATTGAGTCCGTTGTTCGGCTACAGCCTGGCACAGCAGGTCGCGCAAGTGTTGCAGGCCAGCGGCGGCGACGTGCTGGAAATCGGCGCAGGCAGCGGCAGACTCGCCTGCGACCTGCTTACCGAACTGGCCGTGCTGGGTTGCCTGCCCACCCATTATTATATTCTCGAAGTGAGCGCAGACTTGCGCGCGCGGCAATACGCTACCTTGTCTGGCGCGGTACCAGACTGGCTGGATCGCGTGATCTGGCTCGACACCCTGCCGGACAGCTTCAGCGGCTGCATGCTCGGCAACGAAGTGCTCGACGCCATGCCCGTTCACCTCGTCAACTGGCGCGACGACGGCCTGTTCGAACGCGGCGTGGCCTGGGAAAACAGCACATTCGTCTGGCAGGATCGCCCGCTCACAGCCGGTCTGCTGTACGACACCGCAAGCAGCCTGCCGATTGCACCGGATTATTTAAGCGAGATCAACCTGGCCGCCGCCGGTTTTATCAACAGCCTCGCACAACACCTCAGCTGCGGCGCGCTGCTGTTCATCGACTACGGTTTTGGCGCGCGCGAGTACTACCACCCGCAACGCAACGACGGCACCCTCATGTGCCACTATCGCCACCACGCCCACGCCGACCCGTTCTACCTGCCCGGCCTGCAGGACATCACCGCCCACGTCGACTTCAGCGCCATCGCCATCGCCGGCATCGACGCCGGACTGACGCTGGCAGGCTACACCAGCCAGGCGCAATTCCTCATTAATTGCGGCATCACCGAGCTATTGGCACGCACCCCGGCCGACGACCTTACGCGCTACCTGCCCCAAGTCACCGCAGTACAAAAGCTGATGAGCCCGGCGGAGATGGGCGAGTTATTCAAGGTAATAGCATTCACCAAAGGTATCGATCAGCCATTACTTGGCTTCGTGCAAGGCAACCAAAGCCGCAGGCTTTGAAAAGGATTTGGAACAGGATTAAGCAAGATTTATAACGCTGATACGCAGCGGCACACTTTCTCCTTCTGCACCATCTCACTGCGTATACCAGATCGTTGATGAACGACCTGAGCCCCGGTTTGAAGTTTTCTTATTGGCGATTGATTGGCAGCAGCAATGCAAAGCGTGTACCGATATTTCCGGACTCCCAATGTATCTCGGCCTGTATCGATTCCGCACGACGCAACTGGTTAGACAATCCTTTGCCGCCGACTGCAAGCGCTTGTTCGACAGAAAACCCTTGTCCATTGTCTGTGATAGCAACGACGATCCGGTCACCACGTGCCTGGGTTGCAACCCTGATCTCCGTAGCATGGGTGTGTTTGATAATGTTCGTAAAGGCTTCTTGCAGTATGCGCAGAATATTTAACGCGTTTTTTGGATTGAGCCAATCCAGGGCGGGAACTGTCTCGACCTCCCAATGCAATACGATACCCGCCCGTTCCAGCCGGGATCCAATGCGAAAGCGCAGGGTGGCAAGCAGCAGAAGCAAATCGGCATCAACCGGTTCCATGGAATCGATTGCCAGCTTCAGATCCTCCAGGCAGCTTTTGAGGATTTGCGCCACTTCAGCATTATCCATCAGACCACGTTCTGCAACCCGCAATGCACTGACAAGGGATGAGCCCAGCCCGTCATGCATATCCTGCATCAGACGTTGCCGCTCTTCGCTCAACATCTGTTTCTTTTCCAACTGGTGAAGGCGTTCGTGCTTTTCATTCAGTTCAAAGCGTATTTTGATCGATTCAGCCTGTGTCCGCGCATGGCGCATGGCCAGCACCAGACAGATCACGAACGTGGCCAGAGTGCCGATCCCGATGATCACGCCAACGCTTGAGGTAGGCGTCATCCAGGGGTAGGGAATCAGCAGACACAATGGTGTGGCGAATGCGATATAGGTCGGCAGGTAACCAGACAAGGCAATCACTGACATCACCAGAAGCAGGTACTGACAGGTCAGCAGAGCGAATTTTGCCCAGATCATGGCATTTTCGTTGAAGACCCATCCGGCAAGCCCCCAGATCATGCCCACCGCAAAGTACACGGCAGTGATCGTGTAGGCATGTTTCCGCCCGAGCGTTTTTTTGCCTGCATCCCAGAAACGCAGCAGCGCAAAACGCTGCCACACGGCTCCAGTCAGCGTAAAAAACCAGAGCAGGAAGGCAGGATGTCTGTGCTGATTCCAGAACATGAATGCAATGGCCGCAGCCATGACCAGACCACCGTACAGCCCACTACGCGCGCCAAGCAGCATCGAACGGAACATAACATCGAACAGCGGCCGTTCCCGCTCGGGATCGGGGATGCATGTCCATAGCCGAATGGTTCCAGCAATCGGTTCATTTTTCCAGAAAGCCTTGATTGCGTGCCTCATATATGGCTTCCGTCTTTGAATTGACTTCAAGTTTGACGTAAATACGCCTTACATAAGTTAGCACGGTGTGGCGGGAAATCGTCAGCATTCCGGCTATTTCGTCCGAAGTGAACCCTTTTGTAAGGTATTCCAGCACTTCTTGTTCCCGGGCTGACAGGACAGGTTTGTCCGGAAGCTGCGGGGCTGCAGGTTTGGTATCTTGGCGAAAGCGCATCAGAATCTGGCGCGCGATCATCGGACTGATCGGGCTGCCGCCACGATGCAGGCTGCGAATTTCATCCATCATATCCGTTGCTGAACTGTCCTTGAGCAAATAACCGGAAGCACCCACTTCCAGCGAACGCATGACATGTACTTCATCGCCAAATGTTGTGCAGACCATGATGTTACAAGCGGTCCATTTTTCATGCGCAGCCAGAATAATGTCAATGCCAGAACCATCCGGCAGGCCGAGATCAACGAGCAGGACATCGGCTTCGATCTTGTTCAGCATGCGCAAGCCTTCCGCTCTTGTGCTAGCCACATTCAACAAGACCATGTCTGGCGCAGCCTGAATAGCTTCGATCAATGCATTCTGAAAATCGACATCATCTTCGACCAAGGCGACGCGGATGCGGTAAGTCTCCATAAGCGGTTGCATAAAAACGTTTTGATTTTTCATAATTGTCAGCCGGACTGAGCACATTTGCATCAAACGGTAGCATGGTTTCCCGCCGGTTTTGTCCCCAGTTCTAGGGACATACAAACATAGCTGAGCCGACTAGCATGCAAGGTATTGCAAACTTGTAAC
Organism: Sideroxydans lithotrophicus; assembly: GCA_022736605.1. Taxonomy (GTDB): domain Bacteria; phylum Pseudomonadota; class Gammaproteobacteria; order Burkholderiales; family Sulfuriferulaceae; genus Sulfuriferula. The sequence goes on along the minus strand of DZDB01000042.1, from coordinate 2,790 downwards.
CAAAGCAATTGCTCACAGTATCTCGTTAAAACCATCCACTTAAACTCGACGCTTTTTAGTGCTCATTAATAAATTATTAAGGTGTCACGCTTCATGAAAAAAACAATCAGTCTCACCAAAGTACAAGCTCTCTGGATGGATACTCGCCTGAAAAGCGCCGCAGCGCTGATCTTAGGTATTCTGCATATCCTTCCAGCAATGGCTGGAGGCATCGATGGTGGATCGGCAACCGGATTAAATAGCGTAGCCGTGGGTCCAAACAGCACCGCCACAGGAACCAATAGCCTGGCTAGCGGAAACTACAGCTCAGCCAATGGAATATCCAGCACGGCCATTGGAGCCTTCAGCACAGTCAATGGGAATTACAGCACGGCCAGCGGGCTCGGCAGCTTGGCCAACGGGGATTACAGCACGGCCAGCGGGGTCGGCAGCTCGGCCAGCGGTGTCGGTAGCACAGCCAGCGGAAATTACAGTACGGCCAGCGGCGCAAACAGTACGACCTCTGGCGCAAGCAGTACGGCCAGCGGCGCAAATAGTACGGCCACTGGCGCAAGTAGTACGGCCAACGGCGACAATTCGGTGGCATTGGGCCAGGGCTCCACGGCAAACCGGGACAATTCGGTTTCCGTGGGCAACGCCGCCAATGGTCTGACCCGACAAATCACCAACGTGGCGCCGGCGACCCATGGCACTGATGCAACAAACCTCAACCAGCTTAACCAGGTAGCACAGAAGCTTGACCAAGTGACACAGAACACACTCGATCAGGCGCAAAAATATGCCGCGCAGGCGACCGCAAATGCCTTGGCCCAAGCCACACCCCAACTCATGCCGGGCCAGTCCAACGCCCTGGCTGCCAAGGTCGGGTATTACGGTGGCGAAAGCGCTATCGGTCTGAGCTACGCGCACCAGATCACCCCTCATGAAATCGCCACTGTCGGTTTGAGCGCTGGAACCAGTAACGGTGTGGCGACAAGTGTCGGGGTGCAATTCGGGTGGTAATCTAAAAAGGGGTTGTGAAAATGAACACTGTCCGAAGCCGTCCCGTCACATCACCCACATCATTTATCCGGAACTGGATGACGTCGACTGTCATTGCCATGATGGTGTTTGTGCTGCTGCATCCGAATGTTTACGCAGGCGGAACGGATGGGGGATCGGCTCCGGCAACCGATGCTGTTGCCGTGGGTCCCGCCAGCACGGCTAATGGGTATTACAGCACGGCCATCGGGACCGCCAGCACGGCCAGCGGGGACGGCGGCCTGGCCATTGGAGTCTTCAGTACGGCCAGCGGGACAAATAGTACGGCCAGCGGAGATTATAGTACGGCCAGCGGGTTCAATAGCACGGCTAGTGGTGTCGGCAGCACGGCCAGCGCAGATTACAGCACCGCCAACGGAGACTCCAGCGCGGCCAATGGTGCCAGCAGCACGGCCAATGGCGTGAGCAGTAGCGCGGCGAGTAATGGTGACATCGCCATGGGTGGGTACGCCACGACTCGGGGGAGCAGCAGCGGCGGCAATATTGCCATCGGCAGTTCCTCCGGCGCCGTCTCCGGGACTGCCGGTTTTGGGAGTGGGGGTTTTGGGAGTGGGATTGGAGCACCTACCTCCGCTAACGGGGGCAATTCCATCGCCATCGGCACGGCGGCTCAGTCTACGGGCACCAACTCCGTGGCGCTGGGCGCAAACAGCAGCGACGGCGGTGCAGCCAATGTGGTGAGCGTGGGTTCGACAGGACAGACGCGTAGCATCATCAATGTCACTGCCGCAACAGCCCCCGATCAGGCCGTGAATTTCGGTCAATTGCAGGCCGTGATGACACAACTGATCCAGAGCGGTATTTGCACTGTCAATGGCACCTCGGTTAAGTGTTCCAATATACCAGCGGCGAGTGGTGCAGTTCAGTTAGGGTCAGGGTCCTCGGCAGCCTCAGCCAATTCCATCGCCATTGGCAATAGCGCCACCATCACCAATACTTCGGCGGTCGGTGCAGGCGGCGGCATCGCCATCGGCAATGGCGCCATGTCCAACGCCGATCCGAGTGTCGCCCTTGGCAATAATGCCAATGCCAACGGTGCCAATGCGGTAGCGGTCGGCGATTCATCGACAGCAACCGGAACCACTTCGACCGCCGTTGGATATAACGCATCGGCCACCGGCAACAATGCCGTAGCCATCGGCAATGGTGCCGTAGCCAGTCATACGAATTCGGTGGCGCTCGGTGCTGGCTCAGTGACTTCGGCGCCCAATACGGTATCCGTGGGTTCGGTCGGTAACGAACGCCGCATCACCAACGTCGCCGCGGGCATCGACCCCACCGATGCGGTCAACGTCAGCCAACTGGATGCAGCACTGGGTGGCCAAAGTTCGGGAACGCTGGCCTCGGCCAATGCCTATACCGATCAGCAGATTGGACAGTTACGAAGTCAGGCCTATCGCGGTATAGCTCAGGCGGCAGCCATCGTTCCTCTGGTTCCTTCTGGTGACGGAGATACCACAGTCAATATCGGATTTGCAAGCTATGGGGGAGAGCAGGCTGGAGGCCTGGCAGTGGCACATCAGATTGGCGAGCGGCTCAACATCAATGCGGGGGTCGGGTTTTCTGGTAAGGGCTTCAATCTTGTACGAGTGGGAGTGGGAATGCATTTTTGAACGCTGACTGCTGCATTTTGCAGGGATGGGCTCAGTCACCGCCCTAATTGATTTGTCTGCACTGCTGTGCAAACAAGAGAAAGGGACTTGCCGCCGGGCAACCCCCGGCCGGAGCAAGCCAAATTAGAGCCTAAAA
>DZDB01000041.1 GCA_022736605.1 Sideroxydans lithotrophicus | reverse complement strand
AGATCGCCCAGCGCACTCCATTTGATCACCAGGATGCGCCGGATCGACGCATCGTCAGGCAGGTTCAGGGGTGACGCGGGCACCGATGCATCAATCGGCTTTGATGGCCGAAGCGAAGCTGTCCAGCATTGGCTGGATTTCGGCGCGCTTGAGCTTGAGCGAAGCCTGGTTGACCACCAGCCGCGAGCTGATATCCATAATATCTGCCACTGACACCAGGCCATTGGCCTTGAGCGTACCGCCGCTGCTGACCAGATCGACGATCACGTCGGAAAGCTTGACCAGCGGCGCCAGCTCCATCGAACCGTAGAGCTTGATGAGGTCAACGTGTACGCCCTGCGCGGCAAAGTACTCGCGCGCGGTTTTCAGGTATTTGGTCGCCACCCGCAGCCGCGCACCCTGATGCACCGCCTGCTCGTAATCGAACGCCGGATGTGCGGCGACCATCATCTTGCAACGCGCAATCTTCAGGTCAAGCGGCTGGTACAGCCCTTCGCCGCCGTGTTCAATCAGCACGTCCTTGCCCGCCACGCCCATGTCGGCCGCGCCATGCTGCACGTAGGTCGGCACGTCGGTGGCGCGGATGATGATGAGGCGCACGTCGGGCAGGTTGGTGCCGATAATGAGCTTGCGTGATTTTTCCGGGTCTTCACGCGGCTCGATACCGGCAGCCGCCAGCAGCGGCAGGGTTTCCTGAAAAATACGACCTTTGGACAGGGCAATGGTAATCATGCTGAACCTTTAATGTACCCGACGGATGCGCGCACCCAGTTGCGAGAATTTTTCTTCAATGCACTCGTAGCCACGATCGATGTGGTAAATCCGTTCGATCACGGTTTCGCCTTCGGCCACCAGTGCCGCCAATACCAGCGAGGCGGAAGCGCGCAGGTCGGTGGCCATCACCACCGCGCCATCGAGCTGTTCAACCCCGCGCACCAGCGCCGTATTGCCTTCGATTTCAATCGAGGCACCGAGACGCTGCATTTCCTGCACGTGCATGAAACGGTTCTCGAATATCGTTTCGGTCACGCGCGATACGCCGTCAGCGATGCAGTTCATCGCCATGAACTGCGCCTGCATGTCAGTCGGGAACGCCGGATACGGCGCGGTCTTGACGCTCACCGCGCGCGGGCGACCCTGCATGCTGAGGCTGATTGAATCGGCTTCCACATCGATCTGCGCACCGGCCTCGCGCAGCTTTTCCAGCACCGCATCGAGGGTATCGGCACGCGTGCCCAACAACTTGACCCGGCCTTGCGTCATCGCCGCCGCCACCAGGTAAGTACCGGTTTCAATGCGGTCGGCCATGATGGCATGGGTTGCGCCATGCAGGCTTTCAACCCCAGTAATGGTGATGGTATCGCTGCCCACGCCTTCAATCTGCGCGCCCATGGCAATCAGGCAATGCGCAAGATCAGTCACTTCAGGTTCACGCGCGGCGTTTTCCAGCACCGTGATGCCGTTGGCCAGCGTCGCGGCCATCATCAGGTTTTCGGTGCCGGTTACGGTCACGGTATCCATGAAAATCCGCGCACCTTGCAGGCGGGTGACTTTGGCATGGATGTAGCCATGCTCGATGTGAATTTCCGCACCCATCGCTTGCAAGCCCTTGATGTGCAGGTCAACCGGGCGCGAGCCAATGGCGCAGCCACCCGGCAGCGACACCCGCGCCTCGCCGTAACGTGCCAGCATCGGCCCCAGCACCAGAATCGAGGCGCGCATGGTTTTCACCAGATCGTACGGCGCTTCCAGTGTGTGCAGATGTGCCGCCTGCAAATCCACGCCGTTCTTGTCATCCAGCGACACCTGCATGCCAATATGCCCAAGCAGGGTCAGGCTGGTGCTGATGTCCTTGAGCTTGGGCAGGTTTTCCAGCCGCAACGTGTCGGCCGTGAGCAGCCCCGCGCAGAGGATGGGCAATGCTGCGTTCTTGGCGCCGGAAATGCGGATTTCGCCCTGGAGCCGTGCGCCGCCCTGTATTGCCAGCTTATCCATCAATGCGCCCTCGCCGCCCACTCTTCCGGCGTCAGCGTTTGCATCGACAACGCGTGGATTTCTGCCTTCATGCGGTCGCCCAGCGCGCGATACACGACCTGGTGCTGCTGCACGCGGTTTTTGCCACGAAATTCAGCGCTGACGATAATCGCCTCAAAGTGCTGACCGTCACCGGCTACACGCACCAATTCGCAGGCCATGCCTTGCGCGATGTAATTCTGAATGTCTTCGGGATTAACCATAGTCTAATGTCGCAGCTTGTAGCCGCTTTTAAGCAGGATGAGGGTGAAGGCGGATAATGCCACAAAGCACACCCCCACGACCAGCAGGCTAAGCTGCGGCGCGACATCGGCAACGCCGAAAAAGCCATAGCGAAAGCCGTCGATCATGTAAAAAACCGGGTTGTAGCGCGACACCGCCTGCCAGAATGGCGGCAGCGAATGAATCGAATAAAACACGCCCGACAGAAACGTCAGCGGCATGATGAGAAAATTCTGGAACGCTGCGAGCTGGTCGAATTTTTCTGCCCAGATACCCGCGATGATGCCGAGCGCACCCATTACACCGGTACCGAGCAGGGCAAATGCTATCAGCCACAGCGGGTGCAGCACCGGTGTGGTGGTAAACGCCACCGTTACCACAAACACCCCGGCACCCACTACTATGCCGCGCACCGCCGCCGCCAGCATGTAGGCACCGAAAAACTGTAAATACGATAACGGTGGCAACAACATGAAGACGATATTGCCGGTGATCTTGGACTGGATCAGGCTGGATGAACTGTTGGCGAAGGCATTTTGCAGCATCGACATCATCACCAGGCCGGGAATCAGAAACGCCGTGTAGCCAACGCCCGGATAGACCTGAACATGCGCTTCGAGCACATGCGAAAAAATCAGCAGGTAGAGCAAGGCGGTAATCACCGGCGCCAGCACAGTCTGAAACGCGACTTTCCAGAAGCGCAGCAGCTCCTTGTACAGCAAGGTATAAAACGCAATCATCCGGCGCGCCCCATGATCTGCACGAACACGTCTTCGAGATCGGGCTGGGTCAGCTCCATTTCCTTGATACAGATACCCGCGCTGCGCAATTGCGCCAGCATCGGTTCAAGATCGGCAAACTGCTTCAGCGCCAGCACCTGAAAGCCATCGGCATGGCTGACGGCACAGGACTGCAAGTCGGGCGGCAACCTGTCCGGTTCGAGCTTTAAGCGCAGATAGCGTTCAGACACACTGTTCAGCAGGTTGGCGGTGCTATCCAGCGCAACGACACGCCCCTGCTTGAGCATCGCGATGCGGTTGCACAGCGTTTGCGCCTCTTCCAGATAGTGCGTGGTCAATACGATGGTGTGACCCTGCTCATTGAGGCGACGAATGAAGGCCCACAGCGACTGGCGCAGTTCCACATCGACGCCAGCCGTGGGTTCGTCCAGAATGATCACGGGTGGTTTGTGCACCAGCGCCTGCGCCACCAGCACGCGGCGCTTCATGCCGCCCGACAGCGTGCGCATGTTGCGGTCGGCCTTGTCGAGCAAATCGAGATTGGCCATGACTTCGTCGATCCAGTCGTCGTTGCGACGCAGGCCGAAGTAGCCGGACTGGATGCGCAGCCCCTCGCGCACGGTGAAAAACGGGTCGTATACCAGCTCTTGCGGCACCACACCGAGCAGTTGCCGCGCCGCCCGATAATCCTTGACCACATCATGACCGAGCACTTGCGCATCGCCGGCATCGGCGCGCGCCAGTCCGGCGAGAATACTGATCAGCGTGGTTTTTCCTGCACCGTTCGGCCCGAGCAGCGCAAAAAACTCGCCCTGCTGCACTTCGAGATCCACCCCTTGCAGCGCATGCAGATCGCCAAAATGTTTGTGCAGCTTATGGACGCGAATCGCGGGAAGTTCGGAAGCGTAACGCGTCATTGGTCGATGAATTCAGACACCGCATACAGGGTGGCGAGGCTAAGCAGGTTAGCCGGGAGGTTGACACAGCGCAGCCTGACACCCAGGCGCCGGGCTTCGCGCTGACATGCCAGGATCAGCGCCAGCGCAGCCGAATCCAGTTCAGTCGTCCCGGCAAAATCAATCACCCGCGTGCCTTGCTGAATGGCTGGCAGACAGGTACTCAGCATCGCTGGCACGGTTGCAGCAGTCACCGCACCGGAAAGCACAAAACCCGTATCCTCCAAAACAGCCGCCATCACGATGCTTTTTTAATGGCGGGCTTCAACGACGTGGCTTCAGATTGCTTGTTGCGGTTGGCCAGCGTGCGAATCAGGCCGTCGATGCCCGACTGGCGAATTTCCGTTGCAAACGAACTCCGGTAGTTGGTGACCAGGCTTACGCCATCAATTGCGACGTCATAGACTTTCCAGCCAAATGCAGTTTTTTCCATGCTGTAATCAATCGGGATCGGCTGCCCGCCCGGCTGATTGACCTGTGTTTGTACCGTCACGTCTGTCGCGCCCGGCGACATCCTGAAAGGTTTGAATTCGATGGTTTGATTGGTGAATTCAGTCAGCGAGCTGGCATAAGTCCGCACCAGCAGGGTACGGAATTCCTGCACCAGCGACTGCCGTTGCGCAGGTGTGGCGCGCTGCCAGTATTTACCCACCGACAGCATCGTCATGTGATTGAAGTCAAAATTCGGCAATACCTTGGCATCCACCAGTGCGTAGACTTTATGCAGGTTACCGGACTGAATGTCCTTGTCTTTCTTGAGGATGGCAATCACTTCTTGTGTTGTGCTTTTCACCAGCACATCGGGCGCCACATCGGCGGCCTGCGCTTGCCCCTGCATGAATATAAACAGGGCGCACAGCAGCACACCCGCCATCAGCCAGCTGGCCACGGACTGTCTGGAAAAAACCATTGTTTTCATCTTTTTTTAATCACCTTGGGGTTAATTGCTGTCGCCAACCGCGCGCTGCAATTGCGCCACGTTCATGTTGTAATCATTCACCGTGCGCAAATAGTCAGCCTGCATCGTGGCATACGCCTTGAGCGCGTCCCCCACCTTGTCGGCGCGTTCCAGCCCGGCACTGAAATCAGCCAGCGAGGAAATCATCCAGCGCCGCGCCGCAGCGGCACCTTGCGCCAGATCCTGCTGACCCTGGTAGTTGGCCTGCATCTGGTGATACGCCTCGGACACCTGGAACGGAATACCCGCCTGGGCGTACTGATTCTTGAAATTCAGCGCCTCGAGTTCAGCCTGCTCGTGCGCGATTTGTGCGGGTACGACGCCCAGTTTGATATCCCATTTCACGCCGACCACCGGTGTCACCCCGGCATTGTTGAACGGGTCGTATAAATAGGGGTTATTCAGCCGGTCACGGCGTGACGCATAATTGGCCTGCCCAACGATACCGGCGTAAACGTCGGGGTACATTTCCGCCTTTTTTGCAGCAACCAGGGCGCGCCGCGCCCGCAGCCCGGCTTCCAGTTGCGACATTTCAGGACGCTCCGTCAGCGCCTGCGACTGCAATTCAGGCAACGGGGTTTTGGGCAGCGCCACCGGCGTCAGGCTGTCGTCCGCCACTTGCAGATCGGCATTCAAGCCGGCGCCGGTCAGGACTTTCAAGCCATCCAGACTGATATTTTCTATCGACCTGGCCTGGCTCAGGTATTTGCCCAGCAGCCCTTTCGCCGTTTGCAAGGCATACAGATCAGACTGCTTCGATTCACCGTTATCATCCTTGAGGTTTCTATTGACGCGTTCGAGTGCCGAATCGACGCGTTTATCCACATCCTCCAGCAAACGACGTGAATCACGCGCTGTCAAATAGCCGTAGTAGGCGCGTTTGACGTCCAGCACAGTATCGGCTTTGCTGATGCGCACGTCGCCGCGTTTGACGTCGATATTGCCCTGCGCAGCAGCGCTGTAATGCCTGATTTTACCGAACGTAAACAGCGGCTTGATCAGCGCGATTTGCAGTGATGTCCAGTCCGACACCCCGCCGGGCAAAGGACCATCTGTGCGCGGCGTGGTGCCACTGGTCGCGCCCCCTTGATAAAACCCGCCACTGACCGCCGGTGCCAGCCCCAAGAACAGATTGGCATTCAGCCGCCAGCCGTCGTTACCCTGCACTTCTTCCAGCACCGCGCGCGCGGATTCCACCAGCTGCTCCCGCTCCTTGATGCGCGGATCGGCGTTCAAACTCATCTGCACCGCCTGCTGCAGGGTGATGGTTTGCGCCAGCGCGCTGTCGGGCAGCGCCAGCAAAAAACCCAGCGCAAGGCCAGACAGGGGCAGTATTTTTTTCATTTTAAAGTTCATATCCAGATACTCCGGGTTTTAAGGTGCAACGGGCGCGGATGGCGGTGCTGACTTGGCTGATCCATCGGCTGCCTTGTTAAACAAAAACTGACTGATCAGGCTCTCCAGCACGATCGCAGACTGGGTAATCTGGATCTTGTCACCATTGACGAGCTTTTTATCGCTGCCGCCTGCGTCAAGACCGACATATTGCTCGCCCAGTAATCCTGCCGTCAAAATCGCGGCGATGGTGTCTTTGGGAAAGGTATAGCGTTTGTCTATCCCCAGCGTTACTGTCGCCTCGTAGGTTTTATCATCGAAACTGATCTGGCTTACGCGCCCAACCACCACGCCTGAGCTTTTAACCGGCGCACGTACTTTCAAGCCGCCGATATTATCAAATTGGGCAATCACCGAGTAGGTATCGGACATGTTCACGGTGCCTATGTTCCCGACCTTGAACGCCAGCATCGCCAGCGCTGCCAGGCCAGCGGCGACAAACAGACCTACCCACAGATCCAGAATGCTTCTCTGCATGGTTTTAAACTCCTTTGAACATGAATGCAGTCAGCACGAAATCAAGTGCCAGAATCGCCAGCGAAGACGTCACCACAGTGCGGGTTGTCGCGCGCGACACACCTTCGGCTGTAGGCGGCGCATCATACCCTTCAAACAGCGCAATGGCGCTGATCACGCAACCAAATACCAGGCTTTTGATGACGCCATTGAGAATGTCTTCACGAAAATCGACCGCCGCCTGCATCTGCGACCAGAACGTGCCGTCGTCCACACCCAGCAACACCACACCAACCAGATAACCGCCAAACACGCCGACCGCAGAAAAAATTGCCGCCAGCAGCGGCATGGCAATCACTGCGCCCCAAAAACGCGGCGCGATGATGCGCGCCATTGGATCGACCGCCATCATCGACAACGCGCTGAGCTGCTCGGTGGCTTTCATCAAGCCCACCTCGGTCGTCATTGCGGTGCCCGCGCGCCCGGCAAACAGCAGCGCTGCGACCACCGGCCCCAGTTCGCGTACCAGTGACAATGCCACCAGCACGCCCAGCGAATCCGCCGAGCCGTAAGTCTGCAAGGTGCGATAACCCTGCAAGCCCAACACCATGCCGACAAACAGGCCAGACACGATGATGATGAGCATGGACAGCACGCCGGCCGAAAAAATCTCGCGGATCACCAACCCAAAGCGCAAAAAGCTGGTGCCCGAACGCAGCAGTATCAGACCAAAAAAGCGTGACGCAAAGCCCAGACGCTCGATACTGTCAATGACCGGATGACCGATGGCCGCAAAAAACCGCGCCAGTCCGCCCATCATGTCCGCCGATCCAAACCAAGGTCGCGTGCATAATCCGCCGCCGGGTAATGAAACGGCACCGGGCCGTCTTCTTCGCCATGGATGAACTGGTGCACAAACGGCGCGGGAGAAGCCAGAATTTCCGCAGGCGTGCCCTCGGCTTCAATCACGCCATTGGATACAAAATACACATAGTCAACGATTTTGAGCGACTCCTGAATGTCGTGCGTCACGATAATCGACGTCAAGCCCAGCGTATCGGTCATGCGCCGGATCAGATTGCCGATCACGCCGAGTGAAATCGGATCCAGGCCGGTAAACGGCTCATCGTACATAATCAGCATCGGGTCGAGCGCCACCGCGCGCGCCAGCGCCACACGCCGCGCCATACCGCCCGACAGCTCAGCCGGCATCAACTGGCTGGCACCGCGCAGGCCAACCGCCTGCAACTTCATCAGCACCAGATCGTGAATCAGCGCCTCTGGCAAATCAGTATGCTCACGCATCTGAAACGCCACGTTGTCGAACACCGACAGATCGGTAAACAGCGCGCCAAACTGGAACAGCATGCCCATTTTGCGTCGCAGCGCGTACAGCTCGCGGGTATTGAGCTGGTCAACCTGCTGCCCGTCAACCCGCACCGTCCCGGCATCGGGGCGCAACTGTCCGCCAATCAGGCGCAGCAGCGTGGTCTTGCCGGAACCCGACCCGCCCATGATGGCAATCACCTTGCCACGTGGCGCGGTCAGATTGATACCTTTCAGGATGGGGCGGTTACCGTAGGCAAAAGACAGGTCGCGAATTTCAACAAGATTATCGTTGGACACTGTGGGCACTTAAGAAAATAAGAATTTGATTCTATATCTTTTGATACGTCCGCGACAATCAATAACCCAGCACGTCAAGCAGCGTGACCGCCTGCTGTAGCGGGCTTAATCGTGATTCACGGCTCAACACATAGCTGGTCAAGCCTTGCGCTGCACGTGCCTGCAACTGCGCGGCCAGCTGACGCCAGTCGGGTTCATCGGCCAGCCATAGTATCTGCGCGGATGGCTGGGTCGCATCTACGAGCAACCCCAGACGGGGCGCAAGTATTGCCAGCCGCGCAGTATCCTGCGCTGACAATGCCACAGCGGGCGCTTGCAGCACCAGTCGAAAACGCGGCAAGGTATCCTCTACCCATTGCGCCAGCGTGGCTTCGTCCTGCTGTGCCCAGTCAGCATAATCCAGATAACAACAGGTGAATGTGTGGCTGTAATAGCCCAGGCGCCACGCTGCGGGCATGTCATCCGGATAGAAAGCGCCGACCCAATCGGCGTGATCCCAGCCGTGCGCACCAACGGCGCAGAGGGAGTTTGGTATTTGCATCATGTTGCTGGCATTATATCAGCCCCACCTGCGCACCCCCGGCCATGCAATTCGACCTGTTTTACGAAATCTCCCAGCCCCCGCACCTGCCGCGCAGCGAAGCGCAGGCGTATGCCGCCACACTAGCCGAAATTACCTTGGCGGATCAATTGGGGTTTGGCTGTGCCTGGCTGGTGGAACATCACTTCATGCGTGGCTATTCGCATGCATCGAAACCCGATCTGGTCCTGGCCGCAGCCAGCCAGCGCACGCAGAAAATCCGCCTCGGCCTGAGCGTGGTGCCGTTGCCATATCACCACCCGGTACACGTCGCCGAGCGTATGGCGACACTGGACATTCTCACCCAGGGCCGACTGGAAATCGGTATCGGACGCGGTTTTTCGCCGCAGGAATACCGCACCTTCGGTGCCGACATGGCCGACAGCCGCAGCCTCACCGCTGAATCGCTGGCGATCTTGCAGCAGTCGTTCGAGCGTCGCCCAGTAAATTTTCAGGGCCAGCATTTCCAGCTCGATCAACTCGATATTGTGCCGCATCCGCTGCAAAGTCCGCCGCCCCTGTGGACCGCCGCCGTCAGCCCCGATACCTTCATTTGGGCGGCTCAGCAGCAACTTGGCATGCTGGCCGGACCGTTCAAACCGTGGATGATGATCAAGCACGACATCGCCAATTACCGCGCAGCCTGGCCTGCGCCAGGCGCGCCGCGTGCCGGCATGACGGTCGGCATTTTCTGCCTGCCGGACGGCAAACGCGCGCGCCAGCTGGCCAAGCCCGCGCTGGAGTGGTTTTATCACGAGCTGTTCGCCACCACGCTGCCGGTGCTGGAAAAACTCTACCCGAGTTATGAGCATTTTCGCGATCTGGGTCGGTTCCGCAACTTGATGAAGCTGGGGATTAACCTGACGCTGCTGGAAACCTTCGGCATGGCGGTGGTTGGCAGCCCGGCTGAATGCATCGAGAAGTTGCAAAAATACCGTGAGGCAGGCGTCACCAACCTGCTGTGCGCGGTCGGCGCGGGCGCGCTCGACACCGCGTTGATTCAGGAATCAATGCGCTGCATTGCCGAAGACGTCATGCCTGCGTTCGCTGCCTGATGCGGATATTTATCAGCGGCAGCGCCAGCCAGCTGGCGCGCGCCTTGTTGCCGCGCCTGTGCGGTGACCCGACGATTACAGCCATCATCGGTCTGGACCGTGCCCGCGCCCACTTTAACCACCCCAAATACCGTCACGTAGAAGCCGACTTGCGCCGCGCGGATTTAGCACCGCTGCTAGCGGGCTGCGATGCGCTGGTGCATCTGGCATTTGTCGTGTTGCGCGGCAAAACGCCGGTAACAGCGATGCAGGAAATCAATCTCGACGCCAGCCAGCGCCTGTTTGACACGGCAGCACAATTGAACGTGGCACGCCAGATTCACCTGTCCAGTGCAGCGGTGTATGGCAGCGGCGTAGCGCTGAATGAAACCGCCGCTTATCGGCCAATTGCGGGGTTTTTATACGGCGAACACAAGGCCGCACTGGAACACTGGCTGGATACCCATCACCCTGAAATCATCCGCCTGCGCCCGCACATCATCCTCGGCCAGCACGCCCAGCCGCTGCTGAAAAACCTGCTGCGCCAGCCGTTTTACGTGCGTCTGCCCGATCCACAGCCGCTGTTGCAATGCGTGCATGAAGATGACGTGTGCGCGGCGATTCACCTGGCGCTGACCCGGCCAGCCAGCGGCGCATACAACCTGGCGGCACCGGACAGTTTCAGTTTCAGACAGGCGATACAGACGCGTCGGCGCTGGACAATCGCGCTATCACCGCGCCTGGCACGCACGACACTCGCGCTGACCTGGCGCTTAACCGGTATCGGCGGCGAACCGGGCTGGATGGAAGGCGTGGATCACAGCCTGACGCTGGATTGCACCAAAGCACGGCGCGAACTGGGCTGGCAGCCGCTGCACAGCAGTGCGGCGATGCTGCGCGCATGAAAGCTCATTGGCGGCGCCAAAGCGTACCCTGCGCACCGTCCTCCAGCACGATACCGGCGTCGAGCAAGACCTGCCGGATGCGATCGCTTTCGGCAAAGTTTTTTGCCTTGCGCGCATTGGCGCGATCGACGATCAACTGTTCAATTTGTGCTGACGAGTAAGCGCTGCCGACCAGCGTCTGCAAATGCGTTGACGGGTCGTTTTGCAGCAACCCCAGCACCCCGCCCAGCGCTTTGAGCACGCCCGCCGTCACTGCCGATGCTGACTTGTTCACCTCGCCTGCCAACTCGAACAACACCGCCACCGCTTCGGCAGTATTGAAATCGTCGTCCATTGCCGCCCTGAAACGTTGCGCCGCAGGCAGTGCCCAATCGATCTCAACAACCTCAGCCGGACAATCGCGCAACGCCGTATAGAGCCGCGTCAAAGCCTGTCGGGCGTCGTCCAGATGCTGGTCGGAATAATTCAGCGGACTGCGGTAATGTGCGCGCAGGATAAAAAACCGCAGCGTTTCTGCATCGTATTGCTTGAGCACTTCACGGATGGTGAAAAAATTGCCCAGCGATTTCGACATTTTTTCGTTGTCCACGCGCACAAAACCGTTGTGCATCCAGTAATTCACAAACGTGCACTGATGTGCGCCTTCGGACTGCGCGATTTCGTTTTCGTGATGCGGGAACTGCAAATCCTGGCCACCGCCGTGCAGGTCAAAATGCGCGCCGAAATAATGCTCCCCCATCGCCGAACATTCGATATGCCAGCCCGGCCGCCCCGCGCCCCACGGCGAAGTCCACGACGGCTCACCCGGCTTGGCAGCTTTCCACAATACAAAATCCAGCGGATCGCGCTTGTGCTGATCAACTTCCACGCGCTCACCGGCGCGCAATTCATCGAGTGATTTACCTGACAATTTGCCGTATCCGGGAAAACCATGCACTGCGTAATAAACATCACCATTTGACGCCGCATACGCCAGACCACGTTCAATCAGCGTGGCGATCATCTGCACCATGGGTGGCACAAAATCGGTGGCGCGCGGTTCGTGGGTCGGCGGCAATACACCGAGCGCTTCAGCATCTTCGTTCATTGCCGTTATAAAACGTGTGGTCAGCGTCGCGATGGATTCATTGTTTTCTGCAGCACGCTTGATAATTTTGTCGTCGATATCGGTCACGTTGCGCACGTACTCGACTTGATAGCCACTGGCACGCAGCCAGCGCGTCACCATGTCAAACACCACCAGCACCCGGGCGTGCCCCAGATGGCAATAGTCGTAGACCGTCATGCCGCAAACATACATGCGCACCTGACCGGGCGTAATGGGAACAAAAGCCTGCTTTTCGCGGCCAAGAGAATTGTAAACAGTCAGCATGATATAAATTGTGAAAGAAAGTGGCGAAGATTTTGAATCGACGGGAGTTCTTGCTAGAATTAGCCTCCCTGAAACCGTGGCTGGCCGAGTATATCATAATGAAACGGACCCCTCTTTTCCTGCTTTTGCTGGCGTTGTTTGCAACACTGGCACAGCCTGCCATGGCGGTGTCAGCCACCGAAGTTCAGGAAATCAATGGCCTGATCAAACAGGGTCAGCTACCCAATGCGCTGGATCGCGTCAATGCGGCCATCGCGCAAAACCCACAAGATGCGCAGGCACGTTTTCTCAAGGGACTGATTCTGACCGAGCAGAACAAGAACGCGGAAGCCATCAAGGTATTCACCGCATTGACTGATGACTTCCCGGAACTGCCCGAACCCTACAACAACCTGGCCGTGCTCTACGCGGCACAAGGCCAGTACGACAAGGCGCGCAGCGCGCTGGAGATGGCCATCCGCACCCACCCGAGCTACGCCACGGCGCATGAAAATCTGGGTGACATCTACGCTAAAATGGCGTCGGTCGCATATGACAAGGCACTACAGCTCGATACCCGCAACACTTCCGCACAAACCAAACTGTCCATGATCCGCGAGCTGTTCAGCAGCAACCGTAAACCCACGCTGCTGGCGAAATCCGGTGACAATCACGCCAGAATATCGGCAAGCAGCAAAGCAGCCGTCAGTGCCAAGCCTGCGGTCATCGCCGCAGCAGTGACAACGCCGACACAAGCACCGATCACCAAGCCGGAAGCTGCGTCCAAACCCAAACCGGTTGAAACCAGCAAGCCAGTTGAAAACCCGGATACTGCCGCAGTAACCAGCGCCGTTGAGGACTGGGCCGCCGCCTGGTCTCGTCGCGACGCCGATGCCTATCTGGCAGCTTACGCGCCCCAATTCAAAACCCCCGACGGTGAATCGCGCGCGTCCTGGGAATCCAATCGGCGTGAGCGCATTACCGCGCCCAAGAAAATCAGCGTGAAATTATCCGAGCTCCACATCAAGGCTCTGGGCAACAACCGCGCTCAAGCGAGCTTCTATCAAAGCTACCGTTCAGACCGGCTGGCGTCCAATACGCACAAAGTGCTGGAACTGGTGAAATCCGGCAGCGGCTGGCAGATCATCGAAGAACGCAACCGCTAAGGCATATCGTTACCATGCTATTTCGCCGCATCATGGTCAAGCTCTCTACCGCCATGCTGCTGGTCGTGCTGTGTGTCGCAACGACCGCGCAAACACAAGAGCTGCTGGCGATGGCGAATGTACCGTTTTCGCTCAATAACGGCAGCATCAGCCAGGCATTCACGCCACAGCGGAACCATCCAGAAGCCATGCTCAATCAGGTATTGCTATCGGTCCGCTACGACCATCTCGATCAGGCACTGAAAAATATCGATCAACTGGTCAGGCAATATCCTGATTTTCAGCTGGCGCAACTGGTACGTGGTGACCTGTTGCTGGCGCGCGCGCAGCCGATCCAGACGCTGGGCAACATCAATGCCGAGCCCTCACAGCTAGACGGTTTGCGCGCCGAAGCACGCGTGCGTCTGAATAACTATCTGCAACCGCCCGACAGCAAACTGGTGCCACGCCAGTTGTTACAACTGGATACCAGACAGACTACTGCGGTGGTGGTCGACACATCGAAATCCCGCTTGTATGTATTCCACAATCAGAATGGCGTGCTCACACGGCTGGCTGATTTTTACGTGACCATCGGCAAAAACGGCACGGATAAAACCCGCGAAGGCGATAAACGCACGCCGCTTGGTGTGTATTACGTGACCGCCCGGCAGGACGGCAAAAAAATTGGCCCGTTATATGGCGACGCCGTCTACCCGCTCAACTATCCCAACGACTGGGATCAAAAGGAGGGACGGCTGGGTCACGGCATCTGGTTACACGGTACGCCCAGCACCACCTACAGCCGCGCGCCGCAGGCCAGTGACGGCTGCGTTGTGCTGACCAACAGCGATTTGAGTGAACTCGGGAAATACCTCATGGCGGGCATAACACCAGTGGTGATTACCCAGCATATTGACTGGACCCTGCCCAGCAATGTGAACAGCAGCAAAGACACCCTGCTGAACGCGCTGGAATCCTGGCGCC
>DZDB01000040.1 GCA_022736605.1 Sideroxydans lithotrophicus | reverse complement strand
GGTATTGAACCGCGACGGCCAGAAACTTTCAAAGCAGACGCTGGCACCGGCACTGAATGCGGCGCAAGCTTTGGCACTTTTGCAGCAGGCCATGGCTTTTTTGCAGCAACCGGTTCCGGCGGTGACGTCGCTGGCTGAATTCTGGCGTTGTGCAATAGCCACCTGGTCGCCGGTTCAAGTGCACCATGACAATGCTATGCTAACGAGTTGAAAGGAATCTGATATGGCGCTCCCTGAACGTACCCAGCAAGTCATTCAAACTTACGCACAATTTATTCATGGTGTTGCCACCGCCTGCCTCAAACCGGAACTGCTCACCCAAACCCAGCAAATGCTCACGCAAGCCGAGCAGCAGGGTTGGGGCACGATGGTCATGGCGCTGCGTCAGGTGATTGCCGGCAGGCGCGACAGCAGTGTGTATGCCGGGCTGGACGACGATGACCGGATTATCGTTGAAGCCATCCTGCGCGGCATCCAGGATCCGGCCACCTTGCCCGACCCCAGCCAGCAGCCGGATGCGAGTGCTGCCGCGCCGGGATTGGCTGGTCTGATCCATGCTGCCGCTACTGGCGATGTCGCAGCCTTGTCTGCGCTGGCGAACATGGCCGAGCAGATGGTCAGGGTGGGCGGTGACATGGCGCGGCTGGGTGGCAGCATGCGCCGGTTGGTTGATGGTGAGCGCGATGTCGATTTGCTGACGCGCGGCATGACGGCGCAAGGACGGGATCTGGTCGTCAAGCTGGTGGAAGAACTGGCCAGCTACAGCGTGCACTGACCAGCCGATTCCGTTATCATCGCCGCACTTATTTCAGGAGCAATTGTTATGGCAAGAACCGTGAACTGCATCAAACTGGGGCGCGAAGCAGAGGGGCTGGATTTTCCGCCGATGCCGGGCGAAATGGGTCAGCGTCTGTATGCCAGCGTGTCGAAGGAGGCGTGGGCTGGCTGGATCAAGCACCAGACCATGCTGGTGAATGAAAACCGGCTGAATCTGGCCGATGCCAAGGCACGTAAATACCTGATGGAGCAGGTGGAAAAATATTTCTTTGGCGAAGGCGCTGATCAGGCTGCCGGTTACGTGCCGCCTGCCAAGTAAGGCGCAGTCGGACATAAAAAAAGCCGGGTTGTCCCGGCTTTTTTTATGTCCGAGGCGCGCGCTTAATGCGATGCGATGCGCTCGATTTCTTCTAGCGTGGTGTGCCGTACGTCTTTGCCCTTGACCATATAGACGACGTATTCCGACATGTTCTTGGCGTGGTCACCCATGCGTTCGACGGCTTTAGCGACGAACATGATGTCGATGAATACCGAGATGGTGCGTGGGTCTTCCATCATGTAGGTGATGAGGTGGCGCATCATCAGATGAAATTCTTCATCGACTTGCATGTCCTGCCGCACAATGTCCGCCGCGCTGGTGACATCGAGACGTGCAAAACCATCCAGCGCACGGCGCAGCATTTCGAGCACCAGTCCGGCCATGAATTTGATTTCGTTGAAACGCGTCTGGGTCAGACGATCTGAATCGTGAATCTGCTTGGCCATGCGCGCCACTTTGGAGGCTTCGTCGCCGATGCGTTCCAGATCGGTGATGGTTTTGACCACCGTCATTACCATGCGCAGGTCGGATGCAGTCGGCTGCCGTCGCGCGATGATCTGGGTGCAGTCTTCGTCGAGCCCCACTTCCATGGCATTTACTTTGTGGTCATTGTTGATGACCGTTTCTGCCAGTTCCAGATTGCCGCTGGACAGGGCTTCGATGGCGTTGGTGATTTGTTCTTCGACCAGGCCGCCCATTTGCAGCACGCGTGAGCGGATCGCTTCGAGGTCGGCGTCAAATTGCTTGTAGGTATGCTCTTGCCCCATTCTGGGTGCCTCCGTAAAGGGTTTGGGCTGATTATAGCGCCGGGCTGGTATTGACAGGTTACAAGTTAATGACAAAGTTAACCTGTGAACGGCAGCTCGTAATTGGTGCCGTCGATGGTCAGCGTCAGCAGCCAGTCACGTCGCCCGGTTACACATACCGGCAATACCACGCGCGTTTGCCAGATGCCCGGCGCGGTCGTCAGCAGGCGATAACGGTTATAGCCCATGTCCATGCCGCGCATGGTGAAGCTGGCGTAGCTGTCCTTGATGCCGGGCGCGTAGAGCTGGATGATAAATGGGTGCAGACCGGACGGCGTTCCCAAAAAATGCAGCTGTGCGGGTTGGCCGTTGACGCTGAACGTGCAACCCTGTGCCGGATCGGCGCAAGGCAATACCACGGCAGCGCTGCTGTCGGGTTTGAGCACGTGGTAGAGTTCGGCGCCGACCAGGGACAGGATGAACAGGATCAGTGCCGCGCATTTGAGCGAATAGCGCGTGTCGCAGGTAAACCAGCCGGACAGCCGTTCGCGCAGGGTCATTGCCAGGCACTCCGTAGCAGCGCAACGCCATGCGCGCCATGGTCGCGTGCGCGGTCGAGATCGGTGCGGGCAAGGCCGCCAAGCGCGTAGATTGGGAGCGTGCGGTTTGCGCACAACCGGGCAAATTCGGTCCAGCCGAGGCTGGGTGCGCCGGGGTGGCTCAGCGTCTGCAGCACCGGCGAGAGCAGCGCAAAATCGCAACCAAGCGCTTCAGCACGCGCCAGTTCTTCGGCGTTATGGCACGACGCGGCCACCAGCGGCAAATCCGGACGCACGTTGAGCTGGCCAAGCTGGGCGGCGTTGAGCTGCACGCCGTCGGCGCCAAGGCGCCCGGCCAGGGCGATGTCGGTGTTGAGCAATACGCGTGCGCCGTGCGCGTGAGCGCGTGCGATCACCTGCCGGGCAAAGTCAGCCAGCTGCACAGGCGGCAGGCTTTTTTCGCGCAACTGAATCAGCTTGAGGCCATTCGCCAGCGCAGCGTCGAGACGCGGTAAAAAGGCTGCCGGATCATCGCCTGCCTGGGTAATGCCGTAGACCGCTGGCAAGCCAAGTGCTGCAAAAATCGGCGCGTTGGCGGGCAACACCGGGCTAACGTCGATGCTGTTGGCGTGTTGCCAGGCCAGCGTTTGCCCCTCTTGTGACTGCGGCTCGCCGCGCCAGCCGCTGACGCGAAAAAACGACAGCGTGACGTGCGCATGTGGATAATCATAATGGCGTGTCAGCCAGGGCGTGGCATGGGTGACTTGAATGCCGAGTTCTTCATCCAGTTCGCGCACCAGCGCCGCGTGTGCGCTTTCGCCGACTTCGACCTTGCCGCCAGGAAATTCCCAATAGCCTGCATAGGGTTTACCGAGCGGGCGGCTGGCAAGCAGAAATCCCCCATCAGCGCGGGTAATCACCGCCACGGCGACTTCGGTGCGCTTATTCAAGGACCGGCTTTCTGCCGCGCTGTTTGAGCATCAGCCAGGGCGCGACGAGCATGGCGAGCAGAGTGCGCTTGAGCAACGGCAGTGCCTCTTTGCGTGACAGGTTGGCGGCACGCAGCGCAAGGTAAAACGCCAGCGCAAAGCTCACGCTCAGGTTCACCATGCCGATCATCAGGACGCCCGCTGCGGATAAGCCGATGGCAAGCCAGGGCAGTTGCCAGCCCAGCGCTTGCCAGCCATAGGCAAAATTGGCCGAGCTGAAGGCGATGTGTCGAATATCAAGCGGCAGGCCTGACAACGCGCCGAACGCCGCCACTATGCCTAAATAAAAGCCGAAAAAGGCATTGCCCGCCAGACCGCCGAAATGCCCGCCGATGTACTGAACCAGGCTGTGCCAGCCGCGTCGGCTGATCAGGCGTGCAGGCCAGTCCAGCCGCGCCAGGCGTTCCGGGATGCGCTCATAGACACTCTTGTTGTCGTAATAGCCGCTCACAATCCCGGACAGAAATAGCCCAATGGCGGCGACTGCCGCATAAAACAGGTTCATCGGCGCAGCCAGGTTGATTTCTGCGAGCAACTGTTGCGCCTTGTGAACGTCGACTGGCTGCACATCAAAGAAATAATGCAGACCACTGGCGAGCAGCGCGGCGGTGGCAAATGCCAGCAGCAGGTTGCCTGCAATCGAAGCGAACTGTGAAGCGAAAACGCTGGTGACAAAACTTTCCAGGATGCGGTTTTCATGTGCTTCGCTGCGCGCGCGGGCGATGGTGTGTGCCATCAGGCTGGCGGTCATCGCCGGCTGTTTGGTGGCGACACTGAAATGCAGCACGAAAATAAAAATAAAGCCCAGCGCGTAATTCAGGCTAATCAATATTGCTTCCTGTAACGGTGCCAGATGCGCCTTGATAATCAGTACCTTGAGCAATGCCATGCAGGCGATGATGACGCCGCCGCCCGCCGCCGACAGGAACATATTGCGCAGTTCATGTGAGCTGTCAGCGATGTAATGCTGGCCGGTCTGGCCGGCATGTTGTGTGACCTGATATGCCAGTCTGCCGGTGGTGGCTGACATCAGTTTGCTGACGTTATAACGCTCGCCCGACGACGCACTCAGCGTTAGCCAGAGCTGGGTCAGCAGGTCGGCGCGGTGCACTGGTGCGTCGGCTTCGAGCAGCGCGAGCAGCAGACGTAAACGTCCCATTTGTTGCTGCAAACGCGTGCTTTGCAGGGTTAGATTGACGCTGGTACCGAGGCTGGCAGAGCGCCGCCGGATGCGTTCCAGTACTTCGTCACATTGGCCCAGAATAACCAGCGCCTGGCTGCTGTCGAGCTGCGGCTGGCTCGGGTCGCGATAGTGCCTCAATAGTGCTGCAATTTCTTCGTGCTGAGCCAAAAATGGCGAGGCGTAGGCTTCCAGCGTCGGTTCGATGCGCAGCAACTCGGGATCCAGCCCGGCAGCGGCGATGCGGTGTGACAAGCCATTGATGGCGTCGATCAGGCTGGCCGTCAGGCTGGTTGCTGTGGCGGTGTCAAGATTGGCCAGATCAAGTGCTGCAAACAGCCGTTGCCACAAGTTGGGTGATAACGTGGCAATCCATTCGCCATCGCCTGGTGCCAGCATTTCGTCAATCCAGTCGCGCAGTGAATCGGGCGCGGGCGCGGGCGGTAGCAATTTGAAGCTGAGACGGCGCGTCAGTTCGGTGCCGAATGTGCGGCCAGGCAGTATTCCGCTGTCACGCAGCAGGCTGCCGACATGTTTGAGTTTGAGCAGGCCGAGCAGATGAAAACGCAAGCCTTGTGCCAAGTCAGCATTGCGCTCGATCAGGCCGAGCAGATCGGCAAAATGGGTGGTAGCGCGCTCAATCGCTTCAAATGTGCCGGGTCGCAGGTGGTAAAACAGGCGTTTCACCAACAGCGGGTCGGGCGTTTCCTGATTGCTGGCCATGCGCGCCAGTATGCGTTCGAGATAAGCGGCGGTAAATTCCATGGAGTCAGTTTGGTAAATCGACTGCCGGGCAGCAGGGATTTAGTGTTTGTCGGTAATGCGCAGGTGCTTCAAGGCGCTGGTCGCCACTTGCACGCGGTTTTGCATGCCGAGTTTTTCCATGATGTTGGAGAGGTGGTTGCGCACGGTGTTTTCCGACAGGTTAAGACGGCTGCTGATGGTTTTGTTCGGCAGGCCCTGTGCCACCAGTTCGACAATTTCACGCTCGCGGTTCGACAGCTTTGAGAACATGTCCTGCTGCAATTCACCGCGTGCCAGTTTTTGCATGATGTGTGACGGGAACATGCTGTTTCCTTGCGCCACGGACTGGATGGCGTGTACCAGCTGCTCCGGATCGGCGCTTTTCATAATGTAGCCATCTACGCCTGCCGTGAGCGCTTCGCTGATTTCAAAATCCTCGCCCGCCATGGTGAGCATGATGGCGCGTGTGCCGCGCCGTTTGAGTTCTGCGACCAGGCTCAGGCCATCGCCGTCTGGCAGGATGCGGTCAAGCAACGCGATATCAGCGGTGTTGGCCGGGTCAGCCAGCCAGTGCCGCGTGGATTTGATGTCCTCGCATTGCCCAACCACGGCCATTTCGGGTGTTTTTTCCAGCGTGCGCGCGGTACCCAGGCGGGTTAGCGGGTGGTCGTCGATGAGGAGAACGGTAATGCTCATGGGAGGCTGCTCCATGCCGCTTGCGCGACTCAGGTAAGGATCAAGACTTTGATTATATGCCAATGCAAACTGACTATTCACAATGGCAAATTACGGGGTTTGTGGGGTGCGTGCTGAAACAGTCGGTCATACAGTATGCGCGGCAACAGGCGCAGTAGTTTGGCCACCAGCGCCATTTGCCAGGGCAAGGTGACATAGCGGCGTCGGCGGGCAATGGCGCGGGCGGTTTTGGCGGCAGCGACATCGGCACGCAGGATGAACGGCATTGGATACGGGTTGACCGCAGTCATCGGCGTGACGATGTAGCCGGGGCTGACCGTCGTCACCGCCACGCCGCTGCCGCGTAACTCTACACGCAGCGATTCAAGGTAGCTGATGGCTGCCGCCTTGGAGGCAGAATAAGCGCTGCCACCGGGCAAGCCGCGGATACCTGCGACGCTGCCGATGCCTGCCAGCACGCCGCTACGACGTTGACGCATCGCGGCGATGAAGGGCTGAAACGTCGTCACCGTGCCGAGTACGTTGACTTCCATCACGGCTTTGAACACGGCGAGATCATCGGCGTATTCGGTCAGTGTGCCGACGCTGATGCCGGCGGCAGCCACGACGATATCGGGGGTGCCGAAACGTTGCATGAAGTCGGCTGCGGCCGCCTGCATGGCGTTGCTGTCGCGTACATCAAGTGGATAGCAGGCGCAATTTTCGAATGCCTGACTGACGTGCTGAAGGGCATCGGCACGCCGTCCCACCAGACCCAGCACCGCGCCTTGTGCGGCGTAATGTTGTGCCAGTGCGGCACCCAGCCCGCTCGATGCGCCGGTAATAAAGACGCGCAATGCGCTCACGCGTCAGTCCGTGCTGCGATCAATGTTTTTTGGCAGCGCTGTGTTTGGCCGGGATGGGACGTTCCTTACGAACTTTTTCGATCAGGCTGTCGAGGGTTTTGAACAGCGCGGTTTCGCTGCCCGCCATCGCTACCGAAGTGCTGTATTTGCCGTCGACCAGAAATGCCGGTACGCCGGTAATTCTGGATTCGCGCGTAAGCTGGTTGGCTCGCACCACTTTGCTCTGCACGTCGAACGAGTTGTAGGCATCGACAAAGGTCTTGCGGTTGATGCCGTTTTGCGCGGCCCAGTCAAACAGCGCGTTCGGGTCATTGAGGTTCATGCCCTGTACGTGGATGGCGTTGAACAGGTCGTCGTGTTTATCCAGTTTGCCCAGCACGTCCAGCGTGTAATAGGCTTTGGCGAGGGGTGCCCAGCCTTGGTTCAGTACGGCGGGAATGCGACGCAGCGCGACGTCCTTGGGCAGTTTTTTCAGCCAGGCGTTGAGCTCTGGTTCAAGGTGAAAACAATGCGGGCAGCCATACCAGAAAAACTCGGTGACTTCGATTTTTTTACCGCTGTCGGTGTTGAGCGCCGGACTGACCACTACGTAGTCCTTGCCCGCAACGGGCACGGCGCTGTCGGCATGTCCGAGTGGCACCAGTGACGCACTGAACAGACCGAAGACTAGGGCAAATTTGCGTATCAGGGACATGCTGTTTCCTCCGTTGTGGGTTTATTGGGTGTCGTTTGACTGGCTATTCGCTGCGGGGTTCTTCACTTTGACCAATTGTGCCTTGATTTCGTTTTGCACCAGCGCGGTACGCACTTTATTGAGTTCGTCCAGATTGGTGTAGGGACCGAGTCTGACGCGGTGCCACAAGCCTTTGTCCGGCAACTCTACCGTCTGGATTGATGCTTCAAAACCCAGCAGCGCGAGTCGCGCCTTCAGGTTGTCTGCGTCCGCGCTGTTGGGGAACGCACCCGCCTGCAGGAAGTATTGCTCACCGGCGGCGGGCGTCGGGCGCTGATGCAAATCCTGTTCGGTCATCGGTGTTTCGTTGCCGGGCAGGATTTTGTAGAAATCAAAGCGTGGCTTGTCGCTGTCAGTGGTGGCGGGCGCGGAGACTGTCGGCGCGGGCTTGGCGGGTTGGGTAACAGGCGGGATCACGGCGGCCTGTTCGCGTTCCTTGAACGGGTTGCTGCGATCGACCCACAGCGCCACCCCGGCGGCGGCCACCAGGCCAACAATGATTCCGATCATGATGCCGGAAAACAGCGAGCCCCCTTTTTTACGCTCGACAGGACGGGTGCGGGTATTGCGTGCCATAGGGTTTCCTTACATTTTGTCCGGGCAGCTGACGCCGAGCAGGTGCAATCCCTGGTGCAGCGCGTGGCGGGTCGCGGTAATCAGTGCCAGCCGGGCGTGGCGCGTAGCAGGGTCGTCGACCAGAAACTGTTCGGCGTTGTAGTAGGTGTGCAGCGCGGCCGCAATATCCTTCAGCGCGTAGGCCAGCGCGTGCGGCGCCAGATCGCGCGCAGCGGCTTCAACCACGCCGGGGTATTCGGCCAGCCGGTGCAGCAGGTCGAGTTCATAAACGCTGGTGAGCGGCGCGCAGTCGGCATCCTTGAGCGCCGCCACGTCGCCACCCCATTGCGCCAGCACACTGCAGATGCGCGCGTGGGCGTATTGAATGTAGTACACCGGGTTGTCGCTGGTCTGCGATTTTGCCAGATCGAGATCGAAATCCAGATGCTGGTCGGATTTGCGCAGCACGTAAAAGAAGCGCGCCGCGTCGTTGCCGACTTCGTGGCGCAATTCGCGCAGCGTGACGAATTCGCCTGAGCGTGTCGACATCGCGGCTTTTTGCCCGTCACGGTAGAGCACGGCAAACTGCACCAGCGCAACGGTGAGCTTGTCGGCGTCGAGATTGAGTGCTTTGAGTGCGCCCATCACGCGTGCGATATAGCCGTGGTGGTCGGCGCCCCATACGTCGATGAGCCAGTCAAAGCCGCGTTCGAGCTTGTTCAGATGGTAGGCAATATCGGATGCAAAGTAGGTGTACTGGCCATTTTCGCGCAGCACCACGCGGTCTTTTTCGTCGCCGAAGTGGGTCGAGCGGAACCACTTGGCACCGTCCTGAACATAGAGATGACCGTTCTGCTCCAGCAATGCCAGCGTGCGCTGCACCATGCCCGAGTCATACAGCGATTTCTCCGAAAACCACTGGTCGATCTGCACGCCGAATTCGAGCAGGTCGTTGCGGCAATCACCCAGCTGTTCGGTGAGTACCAGGTCGTGTACGTAAGCGTAATCCGCACCGAGCAGGGTTTTGGCGTTGGCGATCAGCTGGTCGAGATGCGCGTCGGGTGCTGTGGTGAAATCGGGCACTGCATCGAACACTTGCACGGCATTGTGCACATAGCGCGTGGCGTGGGCATCGTGGATCATCTGCGCCATGTCGAGCACGTAATCGCCCTGATAGGCGTTGGCAGGAAACGCCAGTTCGCCACCACACAGTTGCAGATAACGCAGCCAGGTCGACAGCGCCAGAATGTCCATCTGCCGCCCGGCGTCGTTGACGTAATACTCGCGCGCCACCGTGTAGCCAGCGGCAGTCAGCAGGTTCGACAGACTGGCGCCGTAGGCCGCGCCCCGACCGTGACCGACGTGCAGCGGGCCGGTTGGATTGGCCGAGACGAATTCGACCTGTACTTTTTTGCCCGCACCAATGCGACTGTTGCCGAAGCTGTCACCCTGGGCAAAAATCTGCGCCACGATCTGCTGGTAGGCGGCCGGTTTGAGAAACACATTGATAAATCCGGCACCGGCGATTTCGGTTTTGTCGACCAGCGGTGAGGCGGGCAGGGCGGCCTGGATGAGCGCTGCCAGTTCGCGCGGGTTGCGGCGCAACGACTTGGCCAGCTTCATCGCTACGCTACAGGCGTAATCGCCGTGGGCCGCGTCGCGCGGGTGATCGAGTTCAATGCTGATCTGGCCTGCGTCAGGCAGGCAGGTCATCAGTGCCTGTTGAAACAGGCGGCTCAGGTGCGGTTTGATTTCGATGTAAGGGCTAGGCATGGCAGAATCAGTAAAAAAGCTTGGGTATTATAGCGGTATCGTCAGATTTCCAGTGGGTCAACGTCAAGGTGCCAGCGTACTGCGCTGGATTTAAGCGCATGCAGGCTCGGCATCCAGGCTGTCAGTAAACCTTGCAGTGCCTGACGGTTGGCTGATTGCAGCAGCAGCAGACCGCGTTCGAGTCCGGCTTTACGCTGCATCGTGGCGGGCGTCGGGTCAAACAGTGTGACATTCGGCAGGGTCGGTGCGAGCGCTTTGGCGCGTTGTAGAAATGCCAGTGCCGTATCGATCTGCGGCGCTTCGGCGCGCAGCACTGCCTGGTACACAAACGGTGGAAAGCCGCTGGTTTCGCGCTCGCGCAACAGGCTGGCGGCAAACGCCGCGTAGTCGTGGCGTTGCAGCAGTTGATACAGGTGATGACCGGGGAATTCGGTCTGGATCAGCACCTCGCCGGCCATGCTGGCGCGTCCGGCACGCCCACCGACTTGCATGAGCTGGGCAAACAGACGTTCGCTGGCACGAAAATCCGTACTGTACAGGGCGTTGTCGGCATTGATGACGCCGACCAGCGTGAGGTTGGGAAAATCATGTCCTTTGGCGAGCAGCTGCGTGCCGACCAGAATGTCGACCTCGTTGGCACGAATCGCTTGTTGCATGGCGGGCCAGCTGTTTTTGGCGCGCGTGCTGTCGCGGTCCACCCGCAGGATGCGGGCGCCGGAAAAACGCCGGGTCAGCGTGTCTTCCAGCCGTTGCGTGCCAAAGCCGCCAGGTTTCAGGTCGAGATTGCCGCAATCGGGACAGGCGTGCACGATGCGCTCGACGTGACCGCAGTGGTGGCAGCGCAGTTGCTGATCGCGCAGGTGCAGTACCAGCCGTGCCGAGCAGCGCGTACATGCCGCGCCCCAACCGCATTCGGTACACATCAGCGTTGGCGCATAGCCGCGCCGGTTGATGAACACCAGACTTTGCTGACCGCGTTCCAGACGTTGTTCAATGGCGCTGAGCAGCTGGCTTGAGAGCCCGTCTGCCGGGCGGTTGCTGCGCGTGTCGATCAACCGGATGGCGGGCAACTGTGCATCGGCTATCGCGCGTTGTGGCAGGCTGATTAACGCATAACGGCCAGTCTGGGCATTGTGCCAGGTTTCCAGCGCGGGGGTGGCAGAACCCAGCAGCACCGGTATCCTGCGTTGCTGGGCGCGCATCACCGCTACATCTCGTGCTGCGTAGCGCAAGCCGTCTTGCTGATGAAACGAACTGTCGTGTTCTTCATCGACAATAATCAATGCCAGATCCGGCAACGGGGTGAACACCGCCAGCCGCGTGCCGAGCACGATGCGCGCACGGCCTTGCGCCGCCGCCAGCCAGTGCGTTAGGCGTTCGGCTTCGGCCATGCCGCTGTGCAGCGTGGCAATTTCAAGATTGGGAAAACGTGCCTGAAACACGGCGGTGAGCTGGGGCGTGAGGTTGATTTCAGGCACCAGCAGCAGCGCTTGACCGCCGCGCTCTAGCGCGGTGGTGACCAGGTGCAGATAGACCTCGGTTTTACCGCTGCCGGTTATGCCATGCAGCAGGGCTGCGTAAAAATGGCCGTGACGCGCGCTGACTTGCGTCACCGCTGCGCGTTGCGCGGGTGTCAGGTTGGGTGCCAGGTCGGGCGTCGCTGGCTGGATGTTGAGCGGGGCTGGCTGGCTCGACTGCGTAACCCAGCCCAGCGTCAGCCATGCGCGCAGGATGCTGCGATAAGCTTTGCCGCTGGCTGCGAGATCGGCCGCGCGGTGAGTCGCGCCATCGCGCAGCACGGCAAACAAAGCGCGCTGGACGAGCGCACGTGTGGGCAGGCGGGCTTCGCACTGCGCCAGGCCGAGGGCGTTAAGCTGCCAGGTGGTGATGGTTCTGGCGTGTACGGATTGCGCCCGGCGCAAGGCGGTAGGCAGCGCTGCCAATACCGTGGCGCCGAGCGGATAGTGGTAATACTGGCTGCAAAACCGCAGCAGCTGCAATAGCTCGGCGGGCAGCGGTGGGGTGTCGCGGTAGATGGCTGTTATCGGCTTCAGTTTGTCGTGCGCGTGGGTGCTGTTGTGATCCAGTTGCAGGATGATGCCGATAAGATACTTGCGCCCGAACGGCACGCGCACGCGACAACCAATGTCAGCCGTCGTCAGATCCGGCGCGAGGTAGTCAAACAGACGTGGAATGGGCAGATCCAGTGCGATCTGTGCAATGCGGATCAGGGTGTGTGGCGCGCTCGGCATAAAAGTCGATTTAGCGGGTTTTGCTGGTGTGAATTCTACTTAAATCGGCTAACGCGTTATTGCATCAGGGAAAATTGAGTTATCCACGCATTCTGTGGATAACTTTGTGGGTAAGCCCGTGTGAAACCGCTAAAGCCAAAGACCCAAAAGGATTTTCGTCTCGGGCGTAAAAAAACAGCAACATTGTAAATCAATTAAAAACAATGAGTTGCATGTTTTTGTGTGGCGTCAATAAAAAAACGTAAATAAAAACAGACATGCGCTTTTTTTGTGCATAAGTAGACGTTCATATTGACTTTGTCTAAACCTGTATGCGCTAAATTGGGGCATATCAACCGGCTGGTGCAGATTATACGGTGTGATAAGGGCGGCTCAGCGTATGTACAGCTTCGACCAGCGCAGCGGCATTTTCCGGCGGGGTAAATTGCGAAATGCCGTGGCCGAGGTTGAACACGTGGCCGTTGCCGTGGCCGTAGCTTTCCAGCACCTTGGCGACTTCATTGCGCACGGTGGCCGGGTCTGACAGCAGGATGGCCGGATCCAGATTGCCTTGCAAGCCTACCTGCCCGCCGACCCGGCTGCGTGCGCTGCCGATATCCACGGTCCAGTCCAGCCCGAGCGCGTCACAGCCGGTCGCTGCCATGTGCTCCAGCCAGTTGCCGCCACCCTTGGTGAACAGTACAACGGGTACCTTGGCGCCGTCGTGCTCGCGCTGCAACCCGGCGATGATGTCCTGCATATAGCGTAACGAAAATTCCTGGTAAGCCGCGTGCGACAGCGCGCCGCCCCAGGTATCGAAAATCATCACCGCCTGTGCACCCGCCTGAATTTGCGCGTTGAGATAATCGGTCACGGCACGCGCATTGGTGGCGAGGATGTGATGCAGCAGCTCCGGGCGCTGGTAAAGCATTTTCTTTACCGTGGCGAAGTCGGTGCCGCCCTGGCCTTCGATCATGTAGCACGCCAGCGTGAACGGACTGCCGGAAAAACCGATCAGTGGCACGCTGTTGTCGAGCGCGCGGCGAATCTCGCGCACCGCGTCGATCACGTAGCCCAGATGTTCGTGCGGATCGGGTGCGGTCAGCGCGCGGATTTCCCATTCCTCACGCAGTGGGCGCTCGAACTTTGGCCCTTCACCCTGGGCAAAATACAGTCCCAGTCCCATCGCGTCGGGAATCGTGAGGATGTCGGAAAACAGAATGGCGGCATCCAGCGGAAAACGCGCCAGCGGTTGTAGCGTGACTTCGGTCGCCAGGTCAGGGTTTTTGCACAGCGCCATGAAGTCGCCTGCCCGTGCCCGCGTCTGGTTATATTCCGGCAGGTAGCGTCCGGCCTGACGCATCATCCATACGGGTGTGTAGTCGACTGGTTGGCGCATCAGCGCACGCAGGAAGGTGTCGTTTTTGAGTTTGGACATGGGCTGTTTTCTTTAAATAATGTGAGCCATCAAAATTACAAAGGACACGCACAAACCTGCATTTGACGCAGCTTGCGGTGTCCTTTCGGGCGCATGTTCAGGCTGACTGCCGGCTTACCATACACCCAGATAAGCAAGAATGCCTTGTGCCGCTTCCCGGCCTTCAAATACCGCCGTCACCACCAGATCGGAGCCGCGCACCATGTCGCCACCGGCAAATACCTTGGCGTTGGCGGTCTGGAACTTGTGTGTGCTGCCCTTGGCGACAACGCGCCCAGCCTGGTCGGTGGTGATGCCGAAATCGGTAAACCAGGGCTGCGGATTGGGGCGGAAGCCAAACGCGATGATGACGCGATCCGCCGCGATGATTTCTTCCGAGCCGGGCACCACAACCGGGGTGCGGCGACCGCGTGCATCCGGCGCGCCGAGTTCGGTGGTGACTAGTTTTACACCTTCGACCTTGCCGTTGCCGATGATTTCGACCGGCTGGCGGTTCCATAAAAACTGCACGCCTTCTTCCTTGGCGTTGCCGACTTCGCGCTTGGAACCCGGCATGTTTTTCTCGTCGCGGCGGTAGGCGCATGTCACCGAGGTCGCACCCTGGCGGATGCTGGTGCGGTTGCAGTCCATCGCCGTATCGCCGCCACCCAGCACCACGACGCGCTGACCCTGCATCGAGTGGTAGGTGTCGCCGTCTTTCTCAAAACCCAGGCAGTGGTTGACGTTGGAAATCAGGAACGGCAGTGCTTCGAGCACGCCAGGCAGGTCTTCGCCGGGGAAGCCGCCCTTCATGTAAGTGTAGGTGCCCATGCCCATGAACACCGCGTCGTAGTCGTCCATCAGCTGCTGCA
>DZDB01000039.1:3793-14785 GCA_022736605.1 Sideroxydans lithotrophicus | reverse complement strand
GCTTCGCGATTCGCGAAGGTGGCCGTACCGTCGGTGCTGGGGTGGTGGCTAAAATTATTGAGTAAACCGATTGGCTGGGCGGCTTGTCTGCATATACAGGCTTGTGCCCGGCCATATATTTATAGGCCAGTAGCTCAATTGGCAGAGTGTCGGTCTCCAAAACCGAAGGTTGGGGGTTCGAGGCCCTCCTGGCCTGCCACTATAAAACAAGGATGTGACCACCTCACAACTGTGCGTGAGCATCACAAGGTTAATTAATGACCGACAAAATCAAGTTGCTGGCTGCTGCGCTGATGATAATCGCGGGCATAGCCGGCTTTTATTATTTCGCTGATAGCCCAAGTGTCGTGCGGCTGAGTTCGGTGCTGGTGGGCTTTGCTGCAGCGGTAGCGCTGTTCTGGTTCACTCAGGTCGGCAAGCGATTTTTCGCATTCAGTCAGGAGTCCGTGGTTGAGGCGCGCAAAGTGGTCTGGCCGACGCGCAAGGAAACCATACAGACGACGGGTGTTGTATTTGCTTTTGTGATTGTGATGGCGCTATTTCTCTGGCTGATTGATGCAGGGCTTTTGTGGGCGGTGAAATTGCTGATGGGGCAGGGTACATGAGTATGCGTTGGTATGTGGTGCATGCCTATTCCGGCTTTGAGAAGAGTGTCCAGCGCGCGCTTGTGGAGCGTATCGGGCGCGCTGGTATGCAGGATATGTTTGGTGAAATTCTGGTGCCGGTAGAAGAAGTGATCGAGATGAAGGCGGGTCAGAAGTCGATTTCCGAGCGCAAGTTTTTCCCGGGCTATGTCCTGGTGCAGATGGAAATGAACGACGACACCTGGCATCTGATCAAGAACACGCCCAAAGTGACTGGTTTTGTTGGTGGTTCAGCCATGAAGCCCACGCCGATCAGCGAGAAAGAAGTTGAGCAGATTTTGCACCAGATTCAAGAGGGTGTAGAGAAGCCGCGTCCCAAGGTGCTGTTTGAGGTCGGTGAATCGGTGCGCGTCATTGATGGTCCGTTCAATGATTTCCACGGCAACGTCGAAGATGTGAATTATGACAAGAGCAAGCTGCGCGTGTCGGTGCTGATTTTTGGTCGCGCAACGCCAGTTGAGCTGGATTTCAGTCAGGTGGAAAAAGCCTGACGCTGTTTTTTATGGAACATGGCAATTTTTGTCATGTGTTTGTGTGCAACGGGGAGGGTGGTTGGTCAAACGGCGCAGCAGGGTTTAGCTGATGCGTTGAAAACGTGACCGCTGTCCGTTATTACCCATTTCAAGGAGTCTGCCAAGTGGCAAAAAAAATCGTTGGCTACGTCAAGCTGCAAGTCCCAGCCGGTAAGGCAAATCCCAGCCCACCAATCGGTCCGGCGCTGGGTCAGCGTGGTCTGAACATCATGGAATTCTGCAAGGCGTTCAATGCCCAAACTCAGGGCATGGAGCCGGGTCTGCCGATTCCTGTGGTGATCACTGCTTTTGCCGACAAGAGTTTCACGTTTGTGATGAAAACGCCACCGGCGACGATTCTGATCAAAAAAGCGGCCGGGATTACCAAAGGCAGCCCAAAGCCACACACTGACAAAGTAGGCAAGCTGACGCGTGCGCAGGCTGAAGATATAGCCAAGGCGAAAATGCCGGATCTGACCGCTTCGGATATGGATGCTGCGGTGCGGATTATTGCGGGTAGCGCCCGCAGTATGGGTATTGAAGTGGAGGGCGTATAACGTGGCCAAATTGTCTAAACGCCAACAAGTGATCAAGGCAAAAATTGATCGCACCAAAACCTATCCGGTCAATGATGCGCTGGGTCTGGTAAAAGAAACCGCGACTGCTAAATTCGACGAGTCGGTAGACGTCGCAATCAATCTGGGCGTAGATGCGCGTAAATCCGATCAGCTGGTGCGTGGCTCGGTGGTGCTGCCGCGTGGTACCGGTAAAACGGTACGTGTCGCTGTATTCGCGCAGGGTGATGCTGCGAAGGCGGCGCTCGAAGCGGGTGCGGATATCGTCGGCTTTGACGATCTGGCGGCCGAGATCAAAGGCGGCCGTATGGATTTTGACGTCGTAATTGCCAGTCCGGACGCGATGCGTGTGGTCGGTCAGTTGGGGCAGGTGCTGGGCCCGCGCGGCCTGATGCCTAATCCGAAGGTCGGAACGGTTACTCCAGACGTGGCGGGTGCTGTGCGTAATGCCCGTGCAGGTCAGGTGCAATACCGTACCGATAAGGGCGGCATCATTCAGTGCACCATTGGTCGCGCCTCGTTTGAAATCGATGCTTTGCGTGAAAACCTGGCGGCCCTGGTAGATGCGCTGGCCAAGGCGCGTCCGGTCACGGCCAAGGGCGTTTACATGAAGAAAATTTCAGTTTCAAGCACGATGGGTGTGGGCGTTCGCGTAGACCACGCCAGTATCGCTGCGTAATTATCGTAATCATGCCGCGAACGCTACGGTGTTCGCATTAAGAACTTTGGGCTGTCTGCGCGCAAGCGTGGGCAGGTTATCAAAGACCGTAGGGTTGTAGGCCGGTGGCAAGCATTTGTAATTTGAGTGGCTTGTTCCGGTCTGCATTTAATCTTCGGAAGCGGAATTCGCTTCTGATCCCAACGCAGATGGCGTGCCCCGATACAGGAAAAGCGTTTCAGTCATGAAGTTGTGGCTCCTGATGAAAGGTCGCCGACTCTCGGTTGTATTTGGGTGCGAGCCCGAATGCGATTGGTGTTTTTAGAAGGAGGTAAGACCTTGAGTCTGAATCTAGAGGAAAAGAAGGCAGTGATTGCCGAGCTGGGCGCTGAGTTAGTCAATGCCCAGACTGTGGTGGTTGCGGAATACCGTGGTATTGGTGTTGTGCAAATGACCACGTTACGCGCCAAGGCGCGTGCCAATGGCGTGTATCTGCGCGTGTTGAAAAACACGTTGGCACGGCGTGCGGTTTCGGAAACGGCGTTTGCGGGTTTGGCTGACCATCTGGTCGGTCCGCTGGCTTACGGCATTTCCAAAGACCCGGTGGCTGCTGCAAAAGTGCTCGCTGATTTCGCTAAAACCAACGACAAGTTTGTCATCAAGGGTGGTGCGATGGCCAATTTCGTGATGTCTGCTAAAGATGTCGGAAATCTGGCCAGCATGCCAAGCCGCGATGAGTTGCTGGCGAAATTGATGGGCACCATGCAGGCGCCGATCACGCAGTTCGTGCGTACGTTGAACGAGGTTCCGACCAAGTTCGTGCGTGGGCTGGCTGCGGTGCGCGACAAGCAGGCTGCGTAATCTGAGTGCGGCGCGTAGTGCGCTGCATTGAACCAATTTTAAACTTTTCAATCAGGAGAAATACCATGGCTTTATCCAAAGCTGACATTCTGGATGCTATTGCTGGCATGACTGTGCTTGATCTGTCCGAACTGATCAAGGAAATGGAAGAAAAATTCGGCGTATCCGCTGCCGCTGCCGCTGTTGCTGTTGCTGCAGCACCTGCAGCGGGTGGTGGCGCCGCTGCTGAAGAAAAAACCGAGTTTGATGTGATTCTGACCGGTGCCGGTGAGAACAAGGTCAACACCATCAAGGTGGTGCGTGCCATTACCGGTCTGGGTCTGAAAGAAGCTAAAGACCTGGTTGACGGCGCACCTAAGGCAGTTAAAGAAGGCGTATCCAAGGCTGATGCTGAAGCCGTCCAGAAACAACTGGTCGAAGCTGGCGCAACTTGCGAAGTTAAGTAATACGTAACGTCTGTATTGGCCGGGTGCAAACCCGGTCGATGCAGAACACACAAGACAGGGGCACAACACCAGCGCGGATTAGCCGCGCGTTGTCTTTTGTCTTTTGTCTTCTGCGCAGGTCCTTCTAGGAGATTTCATGAGCTACTCATTCACCGAGAAAAAACGCATCCGGAAAAGTTTTGCCAAGCGAGCAAGCATTCTTCAGGTGCCTTTTTTGCTCGCAACGCAACTGGATTCCTTCCGCGCCTTTCTGCAAGCTGATGTCAAGCCCGACAGCCGTGCCAATGAAGGTTTGCAAGCTGCGTTCACTTCGATTTTTCCGATTGCCAGTCATTCCGGCAACGCCAAGCTGGATTTTGTCAGCTATGTACTGGGCGAGCCGCCATTTGACATGGTGGAATGCCAGCAGCGTGGTTTGACCTACGCAGCGCCGTTGCGCGCCAAAGTGCGTCTGACCATCATGGATCGCGAAGCGTCCAAGCCGACGGTGAAAGAAGTCAAAGAGCAGGAAGTCTACATGGGCGAGATTCCGCTTATGACGCCAACCGGCTCGTTCATCATCAATGGTACGGATCGTGTGATCGTATCCCAGTTGCACCGTTCGCCTGGTGTGTTTTTCGAGCATGACCGTGGCAAGACCCATAGCTCGGGAAAATTGTTATTCTCGGCACGCATCATTCCGTATCGTGGTTCCTGGCTTGACTACGAGTTCGACGCCAAGGATTACCTGTATTTCCGTATTGACCGTCGGCGTAAAATGCCGGTGACCACGCTGTTGAAGGCGTTGGGGTATAGCAACGAGCAGATACTGGCCGAATTCTTTACTACTGACACTTTCCATCTGGGCAAAAAGACGACCCAATTCGAACTGGTGCCGGATCGTCTGCGTGGTGAAATCGCGCGTTTCGATATTGTCGATAAAAAAGGTGAAGTGATTGTCCCGAAAGACAAGCGTATCACCGTCAAGCATATTCGTCTGATGCAGGAAGCCGGGCTGACCAAAATCACCGTGCCGGAAGAATTCCTGATGGGACGTGTGCTGGCTGAAAATGTGATCGACAAGCAAAGTGGTGAAGTCGTCGCCAATGCGAATGACGAGATTGCCGAAGCATTGCTGCTCAAGCTGCAAGAGGCTGGCATCGCCAAGATCAATACCATTTACACCAACGATCTGGATCAGGGTGCCTATATTTCGGGCACGCTGCGCACCGATGACACGCCGGATCAATACGCTGCCCGTGTGGCAATTTATCGCATGATGCGCCCAGGTGAGCCGCCTACCGAGGATTCGGTTGAGGCGCTGTTCAAAGGCCTGTTCTTCAATGCAGAGCGCTATGATCTGTCTGCGGTCGGTCGGATGAAGTTCAACCGCCGTGTGGGTCGCGATGAGCTTGAAGGTGAAGGCACGCTGAGTACTGAAGACATTGTTGCGGTCATCAAGATTCTGGTTGAGTTGCGTAATGGTCGGGGCGAAATCGACGATATTGATCATCTGGGAAATCGCCGTGTGCGTAGCGTGGGCGAGTTGGCCGAGAACCAGTTCCGGGCGGGGCTGGTGCGGGTGGAGCGTGCAGTCAAGGAGCGTCTATCACAGGCCGAATCCGAAAACCTGATGCCGCATGACCTGATCAATGCCAAACCAGTATCAGCAGCGGTGAAGGAGTTTTTCGGCTCCAGTCAGTTGTCACAGTTCATGGATCAAACCAACCCGCTATCCGAGATTACCCACAAGCGCCGTGTGTCGGCTTTGGGGCCCGGCGGCCTGACACGCGAGCGCGCCGGCTTTGAGGTGCGTGACGTGCATCCGACGCACTATGGTCGAGTGTGCCCGATTGAAACGCCGGAAGGTCCGAACATCGGCCTGATTAACTCACTGGCGTTGTTTGCGCGCACCAACAAGTATGGTTTTCTGGAAACCCCGTATCGCAAGGTAGAAAACTCGAAAGTGACCGACCATATCGAGTACCTGTCGGCGATTGAAGAGAGCAAGTATGTGATCGCCCAGGCGAATGCCGAGCTCGACAAGAGCGGCAAGTTCACCAGCGAGATCGTATCGTGCCGTCACAAAAACGAATTCGAACTGGCCAGCCCGGATCGTATTCAGTATATGGACGTTGCGCCTTCGCAGATCGTGTCGGTAGCGGCGTCACTGATCCCGTTCCTTGAGCACGATGACGCCAACCGGGCGTTGATGGGCTCCAACATGCAGCGTCAAGCGGTGCCGTGTCTGCGCGCCGAAAAATCGCTGGTGGGTACGGGCATCGAGCGGACTGCTGCGGTTGATTCAGGCACGACCGTGCAGGCGCGGCGTGGGGGTGTCGTTGACTATGTTGACGCTGGTCGTATCGTGGTGCGCGTGAGTGACGAAGAAACCACGGCAGGTGAAGTCGGTGTGGATATTTACACGCTGATCAAATACACCCGTTCCAACCAGAATACCAACATCAACCAGCGTCCGCTGGTCAAGGTGGGTGACAGTCTGGCGCGCGGCGACGTAATCGCTGACGGTGCTTCTACCGATATGGGTGAATTGGCGCTGGGGCAGAATCTGCTGGTGGCGTTCATGCCATGGAACGGCTTCAACTTTGAGGATTCGATCCTCATTTCCGAACGCATCGTGGCAGAAGACCGTTTTACATCGATTCATATCGAAGAGCTGACGGTGGTGGCGCGTGATACCAAACTCGGACCCGAAGAAATCACCCGTGACATTTCTAATCTGTCAGAGCGCATGCTCGGTCGTCTGGATGAATCCGGTATTTGCTACATCGGCGCAGAAGTCGAAGCCGGTGATGTGCTGGTCGGCAAAGTCACGCCCAAGGGCGAAACCCAGCTGACGCCAGAAGAGAAATTGTTACGCGCCATTTTCGGTGAAAAAGCCTCGGACGTAAAAGACACTTCGCTGCGCGTGTCATCCGGCATGGCCGGCACCGTGATCGATGTGCAGGTCTTCACCCGTGAGGGTATCGAGCGTGATGCACGCGCCAAGCAGATTATCGATAACCAGTTGTCCG
The DNA here is from genome assembly GCA_022736605.1 of Sideroxydans lithotrophicus. GTDB lineage: Bacteria > Pseudomonadota > Gammaproteobacteria > Burkholderiales > Sulfuriferulaceae > Sulfuriferula. The sequence goes on along the minus strand of DZDB01000039.1, from coordinate 8,075 downwards.
AATACAAAAAGGACATGGCTGACCGCATGCGTATCGTGGAAGAAGATGCGTTTGCCCGTCTGCAACGTTTGTTGCAGCAAAAGGTCGCCAAAGGTGGACCGAAGAAACTGGCGAAAGACACCAAGATTACTCAGGAATATCTGGATAGCCTGAATCGCCATGACTGGTTCGATATCCGCCTGGCGGACGAAGAAGCCAGTCGCCAGATGGAGTCGCTGAAAGACAGTCTTGAACAGAAGCGCATCGAGTTTGATGGCATGTTCGAAGAAAAGAAGAAAAAGCTGACCGCAGGCGACGAATTGCCGCCAGGTGTGCAGAAGATGGTCAAGGTGTATGTCGCTGTGAAGCGTCGCTTGCAACCGGGCGACAAGATGGCTGGTCGTCACGGTAACAAGGGTGTGGTGTCGAAGATCGTACCGATTGAGGATATGCCGTTCATGGCTGACGGTACGCCGATGGATATCGTGCTTAACCCGTTGGGTGTGCCATCACGCATGAACGTGGGCCAGATTCTCGAAACCCATCTGGGCTGGGCAGCCAAGGGGCTGGGTAAGAAGATTGATGACATGCTGCAAGCGCAGAAAAAAACGGCTGATGTGCGCGCATTTTTGGGCAAGATTTACAACGCTACGGGTAAGTCTGAAGACCTCAACAGCTTCAGCGACGACGAAATTATCGAACTGGCGCGCAACCTGCGTAAAGGCGTACCGTTTGCTACGCCGGTATTTGACGGCGCGAATGAGGCCGAGATCAAGGATATGCTGGCGTTGGCAGATTTGCCGCGCAGTGGTCAGATTACCTTGTGTGACGGGCGTACCGGCGAAGCATTTGATCGGCCGGTGACGGTGGGTTACATGCACGTGCTGAAATTGCATCACCTGGTTGATGACAAGATGCACGCGCGTTCTACCGGGCCCTACTCACTGGTCACGCAGCAGCCACTGGGAGGTAAAGCCCAGTTCGGCGGTCAGCGTTTCGGCGAGATGGAAGTCTGGGCACTGGAAGCCTATGGCGCCGCTTATGTCCTGCAGGAAATGCTGACGGTCAAGTCGGATGACGTCACAGGTCGGACCAAAGTGTATGAAAACATCGTCAAGGGCGAACACAAGATTGAAGCTGGCATGCCGGAATCATTCAATGTGTTGGTGAAAGAAATCCGCTCGCTGGCGATCGACATTGATCTTGAGCGTTACTGATAGCGTGAGGGGTGACTGCACCCCTCTTGAGTTTGCGCCTCACTGGAGGAAACAATGAAAGCATTGCTCGACTTATTTAAACAGGTCACCCAGGAAGAAGAATTCGACGCCATTAAAATTGGCCTCGCTTCACCTGACAAGATTCGTTCCTGGTCCTACGGCGAAGTCAAAAAGCCTGAGACCATCAACTACCGGACTTTCAAGCCGGAGCGCGATGGCTTGTTCTGCGCCAAGATTTTTGGTCCGGTCAAGGATTATGAGTGCCTCTGTGGCAAATACAAGCGACTCAAGCATCGCGGTGTGATCTGCGAGAAATGTGGCGTGGAAGTGACGCTGTCTAAAGTGCGGCGTGAACGCATGGGGCACATTGATTTGGCCAGCCCGGTTGCGCACATCTGGTTTCTCAAGTCGCTGCCGTCGCGTCTGGGGATGGTGCTGGATATGACATTGCGCGACATCGAGCGCGTGCTGTATTTTGAAGCCTATGTGGTCACTGATCCTGGCATGACGCCGTTGAATCGTGCCCAGTTGCTGACTGAGGATGACTATATCGCCAAGGTAGAAGAGTATGGCGATGAGTTCAAGGCAAGCATGGGCGCTGAAGGCGTGCGCGACCTGCTGAAAAGTATCGACATCACCAGCGAAGCTGAAACCTTGCGTACCGACCTGGGTAAAACCGGCTCGGATACCAAAATCAAGAAAATTGCCAAACGGCTCAAGGTCATCGAGGCGTTCCAGAAATCCGGTATCAAGCCCGAATGGATGGTGATGGAGGTGCTGCCGGTATTGCCACCTGAGTTGCGTCCGCTGGTGCCGCTGGATGGCGGTCGCTTTGCGACTTCGGATTTGAATGATTTGTACCGTCGCGTCATCAACCGTAACAACCGGCTGAAGCGCCTGCTGGAGTTGAAAGCACCAGAAATTATCGTGCGCAACGAAAAACGCATGTTGCAGGAAGCGGTTGATTCACTGATGGACAACGGTCGTCGTGGCAAAGCCATGACCGGCGCAAACAAACGACCACTCAAGTCGCTGGCCGACATGATTAAAGGCAAAGGCGGCCGTTTCCGTCAAAACCTGTTAGGCAAGCGTGTCGATTACTCGGGTCGTTCGGTCATTGTGGTGGGGCCGCAGCTGCGTCTGCACCAGTGTGGTCTGCCAAAGAAAATGGCGCTGGAATTGTTCAAGCCCTTCATCTTTCATAAGCTCGAAGTGCTTGGTCTGGCCACGACGATCAAAGCTGCCAAACGCATGGTTGAGATAGAGGAGCCGGTAGTCTGGGATATTCTCGAGGATGTGATTCGCGAACATCCGGTCATGCTTAACCGCGCACCGACGCTGCACCGATTGGGTATTCAGGCGTTTGAGCCGGTGCTGATTGAAGGCAAGGCGATTCAGCTGCATCCGCTGGTGTGTGCGGCGTTCAACGCCGACTTCGACGGTGATCAGATGGCGGTGCACGTGCCGTTGTCACTGGAAGCGCAGATGGAAGCGCGTACCTTGATGCTGGCGTCCAACAATGTTTTGTCACCCGCCAATGGTGAGCCGATCATCGTGCCATCGCAGGATATCGTGTTGGGGCTGTACTACATGACGCGCGAACGGGTGAATGCCCGTGGCGAAGGCATGAAGTTTGCCGATATCGATGAGGTCTCGCGTGCTTATGAGTCGCGCCAGGTTGAACTGAATGCCAGGATAACCGTGCGTATCAAAGAGGCGTTTTTCGATGAGCAGGGTGAGCGTGCCGAGAAAATCACGCGTTATGAAACCACGGTAGGTCGCTCATTGCTGTCGGAAATCCTGCCGGTTGGCCTGTCGTTCACGCACGTCAACAAGATTCTGAAAAAGAAGGAAATTTCCAAGCTCATCAACGCCAGCTTCCGTCGCTGCGGCTTGCGTCAAACCGTTATTTTTGCCGATAAATTGATGTATACCGGCTTCACTTACGCGACCCGTGGCGGCATGTCGATCTGTGTCGATGACATGCTGGTGCCAACACAAAAACAGGCGCTGATTGCCGCAGCCGAGAAAGAAGTGCAAGAGATCGAGGCGCAGTATACTTCGGGGCTGGTGACGCAGGGTGAGCGTTACAACAAGGTGGTCGATATCTGGGGGCGCGCCGGTGATCAGGTGGCGAAGGCGATGATGACCCAGTTGGGCAGCGAGCCGGTCACCACACGCGAAGGCGTGGAAACCACGCAAGAGTCATTCAATTCCATTTACATGATGGCCGATTCAGGTGCGCGGGGTTCGGCGGCGCAGATTCGTCAGTTATCCGGTATGCGCGGCCTGATGGCCAAGCCGGACGGCTCGATTATCGAGACGCCGATTACGGCTAACTTCCGTGAAGGTTTGAACGTGTTGCAGTACTTTATCTCCACCCACGGCGCGCGTAAGGGTCTGGCAGATACGGCGCTGAAAACGGCCAACTCGGGGTACCTGACACGTCGCCTGGTCGACGTCACGCAAGATCTGGTGGTGACTGAAAACGATTGCGGTACACGCGAAGGGCTGGTGCTGAAAGCGCTGGTTGAAGGCGGTGAAGTGATTGAGCCGTTGCGCGAACGTATTTTGGGGCGCGTATCTGCGCTGGATGTAATTCATCCGGAAACCAGTGAAACGCTGATCGAGGCCGGCACGTTGCTGGATGAAGATGCGGTCGAGCTGATTGAAATGCACAGTGTAGATGAAGTTAAGGTGCGCACGGCGCTAACCTGTGAAACGCGCTACGGATTGTGTGCGCAGTGTTATGGTCGTGACCTCGGGCGTGGCCATCTGGTTAACGTCGGTGAGGCAGTGGGCGTGATTGCAGCACAGTCAATTGGTGAGCCGGGTACGCAGTTGACCATGCGTACCTTCCACATCGGTGGTGCAGCATCGCGTGCAGCAGTAATTAGCCAGCTGGAATGCAAGTCGGCGGGCGTGGTGAATTACAGCCCGGCGATGCGTTATGTGACGAGTGCCAAAGGCGAGTTGATTGCTATCGCACGCAGCGGAGAAATTGTCATCATGGGTGACAATGGGCGCGAACGCGAGCGGCATAAGGTGCCATACGGCGCGGTGCTTAGCGTTAAAGATGGTGATAA
>DZDB01000039.1:0-3693 GCA_022736605.1 Sideroxydans lithotrophicus | reverse complement strand
GGGTGAGCAGGTCGAGCGTGCAGAATTGCTGGCCGAAAACGAGCGCATGGCGGCGTCTGGAAAAGAGTCGGCGTTATTCGATTATGTTTTGCTCGGCATCACCAAGGCATCGCTGTCGACAGACTCGTTCATTTCGGCTGCTTCGTTCCAGGAAACCACTCGGGTGTTGACTGAAGCCGCAATCATGGGCAAAAAAGACGACCTGCGTGGCCTGAAAGAAAACGTGATCGTTGGGCGGCTAATTCCAGCAGGCACCGGATTGGCGTACCACACGACACGGCGCAAACAGAAGCTGGGCGAAGACATGGCACCCGAAAGCCTGTTTTCTGAAGACGCCGACAGCGCGGCTAACAATGAGCAAGTGGCTTGACAGTCGGGGCGTAAGCCCCTAAAATCCATCCTCTTTTTTACCGTGCTGTAAATTTTGCTCAGCCGGACAGCTTTGACGGGACGGCATTATGCCGTCCCCGTTGTTTAAAGCGGCTCAATTTTGAGTCGAAAGCGGAACAACCATACTTGGGAAACGAGAAAGCATGCCAACTATCAATCAGCTCGTGCGCAAACCGCGTGCAGCAAAACGTGTCAAAAGCAAGGTGCCTGCACTCGAGGCTTGCCCACAAAAACGCGGCGTCTGTACCCGTGTCTATACAACCACTCCTAAAAAGCCTAACTCGGCGTTGCGTAAAGTAGCGCGGGTACGCTTGACCAATGGTTTCGAGGTCAGCAGTTACATCGGTGGTGAAGGCCATAACCTGCAGGAGCACTCGGTAGTGCTGATTCGCGGCGGGCGTGTCAAGGACTTGCCGGGTGTGCGTTATCACACTGTGCGTGGCAGTCTCGATACGGCGGGTGTCAAAGACCGTAAACAGAGTCGTTCCAAATATGGCGCCAAGCGCCCCAAGGCTAAATAAAGCCATGACCGCTGGTGATCTTGGTGCTGGGTTGCGCATCGAGCGCTGCAGCGCCCTGCTAATTCAGTATTCAAGATGCAATTAAACATTGAGGTAAATCATGCCAAGACGTAGAGAAGTTCCCAAGCGCGACGTGCTGCCAGATCCTAAATTTGGTAGCCAGGATGTGGCCAAGTTTGTAAACGTGTTGATGTCTAGCGGCAAGAAGTCGGTTGCGGAGCGCATCATTTATGGCGCTTTTGCACAAATCACGCAGAAGAGTGGCAAAGACCCGATTGAGGTGTTTACCCTGGCGTTATCCAACATCCGTCCGGTGGTCGAAGTGAAAAGCCGTCGCGTCGGTGGTGCGAACTATCAAGTGCCAGTTGAAGTGCGTCCGGCGCGTCGTTCCGCGCTGGCCATGCGCTGGCTCAAGGAAGCGGCGCGCAAGCGCGGCGAGAAGTCCATGGGCTTCCGTCTGGCGGGTGAGTTGCTGGATGCGGCTGAAGGCCGCGGCGGCGCGATGAAGAAGCGTGATGAAGTGCACCGTATGGCTGAGGCCAACAAGGCGTTCTCGCATTTCCGTTTCTAAGATCAATGGCCTGCGTATTGGGCAGGCAATAACTGGGTAGTAATCAAAGTGGCTCGTAAAACTCCTCTTGAGCGGTATCGCAACATTGGCATCAGCGCGCATATTGACGCTGGTAAAACCACGACGACGGAACGCATCCTGTATTACACCGGCGTGTCGCATAAAATCGGTGAAGTGCACGATGGCGCAGCCACTATGGACTGGATGGAGCAAGAGCAGGAACGCGGTATCACCATTACCTCGGCTGCGACAACCTGCTTCTGGAAGGGTATGGAGAATAACTACCCGGAGCATCACATCAACATCATCGATACACCGGGGCACGTTGACTTCACTATTGAAGTTGAGCGCTCCATGCGTGTGCTCGACGGTGCCTGTATGGTTTACTGTGCAGTGGGTGGTGTGCAGCCGCAGTCTGAAACCGTATGGCGTCAGGCCAATAAATATGGCGTGCCGCGTCTTGCGTTCGTCAACAAGATGGATCGTACCGGCGCCAATTTCCTGAAGGTCTATGATCAGATGCGTTTGCGTCTGAAGGCCAATGTGATTCCTATCCAGTTGCCGATCGGTGCTGAAGAAAAGTTCGAAGGCGTTGTCGATCTGGTCAAGATGAAAGCCATCTACTGGGATGATTCGACCCAGGGCATGAAGTTTGACGAGCGTGATATTCCTGCTGACATGCAGGCGGCGTGTAACGAATGGCGTGAAAAAATGGTCGAAGCGGCTGCCGAAGCGTCGGAAGAGCTGATGAACAAATACCTCGAAGAGGGGGATTTGTCTGTAGCGGAAATCAAGGCGGCGTTGCGCCAACGGACTATCGCCAGCGAAATCATGCCGATGTTGTGTGGCTCTGCGTTCAAGAACAAGGGCGTGCAAGCGATGCTGGACGCCGTTATTGATTATTTGCCGTCTCCGCTTGATATCCCGCCGGTCAAGGGTGAGCTGGAGAGTGGCGACCAGGGTGAGCGTAAGGCGGCCGATGACGAGCCGTTCTCGGCGCTCGCCTTTAAAATCATGACGGATCCTTTTGTCGGTCAGTTGATTTTCTTCCGTGTCTACTCCGGTACGATGAATTCGGGCGACACCATCTACAATCCGATCAAGGGCAAAAAAGAGCGAATTGGTCGCATCTTGCAGATGCACGCTAACCAGCGCGCAGAAATCAAGGAGGTGCGCGCAGGCGACATCGCTGCGGCAGTGGGTTTGAAGGATGCAACCACAGGCGACACGCTGTGCGATTTGAACAAGACCATTATTCTTGAGCGCATGGTCTTTCCTGAGCCGGTGATTCACGTTGCCGTTGAGCCTAAAACCAAGGCTGACCAGGAAAAAATGGGCATGGCGTTGAATCGCTTGGCGCAGGAAGACCCATCGTTCCGGGTGCGTACCGATGAAGAAACCGGCCAAACGATTATTTCCGGTATGGGCGAATTGCATCTGGAGATTCTGGTTGACCGCATGCGTCGTGAGTTCAACGTCGAAGCAAACGTCGGCGCGCCGCAAGTTGCCTACCGCGAAGCAATTCGCAAGCCGGTTGAAGTTGAGGGCAAGTTTGTCAAGCAGTCGGGTGGTAAAGGTCAATATGGCCACGTCTGGCTCAAGATGGAGCCAAACGAAACCGGTAAAGGCTTTGAGTTCGTTGATGCTATCAAGGGTGGTACCGTGCCGCGTGAATTTATCCCTGCGGTAGAAAAAGGTTTGCGTGAAACCTTACCGAACGGTGTGCTGGCTGGCTTCCCGGTGGTCGATGTGAAAGTGACGCTGTTCGATGGTTCGTACCACGACGTGGACTCGAATGAAAATGCCTTCAAGATGGCTGCTTCTATGGGCTTCAAAGATGGCATGCGCAAAGCCAGCCCGGTCTTGCTGGAGCCGATGATGGCGGTGGAGGTTGAGACGCCAGAAGATTACATGGGTGATGTGATGGGCGATCTGTCGTCGCGTCGCGGCATGATTCAGGGTATGGAAGACCTGCCAAGTGGTAAGGCAATCAAGGCCGAAGTGCCGTTGGCGGAGATGTTCGGTTACTCCACCACGCTGCGTTCGATGAGTCAGGGTCGTGCCACCTACAGCATGGAATTCAAGCATTATGCTGAGGCGCCGAAAAACGTCGCTGAAGCCATCATCAACAAGAAATAATTAATTTTTTAAAGGGTATTCATCATGGCAAAAGGCAAGTTTGAGCGTACCAAGCCGCACGTCAACGTCGGC
>DZDB01000038.1 GCA_022736605.1 Sideroxydans lithotrophicus | reverse complement strand
CGGCGGCAACATGCGGGTGGACGATTTCACGTTCGGGCTCATCTCACACGCCGCTCCGGATTTGTGGGCGGCGGCGATAACCAAGCCGGGTCAACACGCCGTCCAGGCCGAACAGCAGGCTCAGGGCGGCGATAAACAGAAACACGCTGGCAAAGCCATGAATGAAGCCCTGACCGGCGGCGTCGCCGAAATAATACGTCACCAGTATCAGCACCATGACGCGCAACACGTTGGCGGCAAAGGCAATGGGCAGAATGCTGGCGAGCACCAGTACCTTGTGCAGCATGCTGCGGGCGGGGGTCTGATACAGATAAAAGATGCCCAGTGCCGACAGCGAAAACAGGGAATGCAGCCCCGAGCAGGCATCGGCAACCAGCAACTGATACGGGCCAATGATCAAGGTGACGCCGTTGCGCGCAATCGGAAAGCCCAGCGTAAACAGGCTGGTTTGCGCAATCACCGAAATCGTCAGCTTGAGTGGCCCGGTCAGCGCATCTACCAGCACACCCGGCAACGGCACCAGAAACACCATGAAACCGAGTGCGAATCCAAGCTGACGCAAGCCGGCGGAGCCGCGCATCAGCAATAACGTGCCCGTAAGAACCGGTATTAATGAACCGACCGAAAGAAACTCGATGGTCTGTGATTGTCCGGCGACATAACACAGCAAGCCAAAGCCAAGCACGACTGCACCCCAAACCGCATTACAGCCGGGGCTCCCCGACACAATCACCGCGCGCTTTTGCCAGAACAATACCAGCACCATCACCAGCATGATCGGCCCGTGCGCCTGCTCCTCAGTGGTCCAGACTTTCGTTGCAAGCTGATGGAAGACAGGCGTATACATCAACGCCAGCCCCAGCAGTATGGGGCTCCAAACGATACCCGGTCCGGGCTTATCCAGGCTATGGGTGATTGCATGGCTCATTGAATCGCCCCACTTTCAGCTTTTTTATCCGCCGCGACATAGTGAGAAGATTTGCGCAGAAAGGGCTTTTCCACGCCATGCCAGAGCAGGAAAGCGACGGCCATGACCAGCGCCAATGCGATCAGCAAGCCCAGCCAGGGCGATGCGTTGAAATAGCCGTACGTGATGAGCAGTTGGAGAATGGGGAAATGGGCAATGTACATGCCATAGGAAAAATCACCGTATTTGGCGAAATTCCCAAAATAAGGCAGCAGGCAGGCAAATCCGACGACCAGGATTGCCAGCGCCAGCGGTTCGAGCAGCAGCCAGGGCAGCCATGCGGAAAATACAAACCCGATGAGTGCTACAGGCATCAACCACAGGATGTAACGCGCCAGCTGGTCAAAATAGTAATAGCTCGCCGCACCGGCAATAAAAAAGCTCAACTGGCCGGGCAATTGACGTTGCAGCTCGACATAGACTGGCGCACCGGTTTGACTGGCCAGATGCAACATGGCGAACGAATACAGCAGCGAGCCCGCAAAAATAATCAGCATCATGCGCAAGCGGCCAAACTGGCGAAAAAACAGCACGGCCAGCGGTACGAACAGATAGAACATGACCTCGATCTTCAAGGTCCACAAGGCGCCGTTGATTGCCTGCAACCGATTGCCCTCGAATAATCCCGGCACCGACGGTTGAAGCAGATTCAGAAACACCAGATTGCTGGCCAGGTATTTGAACCAGGACACGAAAAAGGTCGAATCCAGCGCGTGGGTCGTGAACAGCAGCCCTATCATCCCGCCCATCATGATGATGAAGAAATAAGCCGGATAAATGCGCTTCGCGCGCTTGATGAAGTAACTGTGAAGATCACGCGAATTTTCATAACTCATGAAAATCAGAAAGCCACTGACCACAAAAAACGATTTGACTGCCGTATCCGCTGAAATGATTTTGCTCAAGGGCGAAAGCGCTGCAAGATCACTCAGCACGTAGGCGTGATACAGCACCACGATCAGCGCAAGCAAAAAGCGCAACAGGTCAAAATTATTGCGGCGCAAACGCGCATCGGCAGGCAACGCATAGTCAGCCTTTCGCGCTATCAGGCCGACGAGACTGAGCAGTGGCTTTTTATCGGTCAGATCAGAGATAGCCATAGCAGCAATTCCCTGGAAACGACCCTTGCAGGCATGACATCCGCGTTCCCATCAAAAATCCACCAGCACCGAGCCAATTACCCTGGCGCCGCTGCGCCCAAGCTGGGCATGCATTTCACTCAGATCGGCAACGCGGGTCTTGTCCTTGCGTGCCACCAGCAGCACGCCTTCTGCCAGTGCGGCGATGGTCAGCGCATCGGCACCGGTTGAATACGCCGACACGTCGTAAAGAATGACGTCGAAGTTGTTCACCAGCCCTGCATGCACCGATTTAAACGCAGGTCTGCCCAGCAGTTCCTGCGGGTTAGGCGGCAAGGTGCCAGCAGGCAGCACCGACAGATTCAGGAACGCCTCGACCGTACTCAGGGTTTCCAGCCCGGCACGCCCAGCCAGCACATCAGACAAGCCTTGCCGACTGCCGAGCCGGAACAGCTCGTGCTGGCGCGGGTTGCGCAGGTTGCCGTCCACCAGCACGGTGCGTTCGCCCAGCTGGGAAAACACCACCGCCAGGTTGGCGGCAAATAAACTGGATTCTTCCGGATTGGCGCTGATCAACGCCAGCGCCTTATGTCCGGCGCTAAACCACTGCATCATTAACTGGCTGCGCACGCCGCGCAGGGCTTCAACCTGCGGACTGAAGGGCTGGTAGGCCGCGACCAGTTGGTCCGGAAACTGCCCGGTACCCGGCTGCAAGTATGGGTAGTCAAACTGTTGCGCGAGTACGCGCTGGATATCGGCTTCGGTAATAAAGCCCAGTGCCTGTGCCGCCTCGCCAAAGCGCAGGCCGCGTTGTTGTTGCAGCGCGCTTACTTCCTCGACCTGCGCCTGATTGAGCTTGCCACTATCGAGTAAAATACGCCCCATGCGCGATTCACGGGCACTACCGATGGCAGGAACAGGGCTAACGAGCTGATTCATGATGTTCTCCTCAACTCGCAGACAAACGGCGGGTGAACGACGCGGGCAGAAAACCCGTTTGTCGGCCAGATCGGCCAAGCCAGTTGATTTCACCCAACACCGGGACTTGCAACAATGCCGCGAGATCGTCTCGGTTGCGTACCCGCCGATCAAGCAATTCCGCCAACAGTGCCAAACCCAGACCAAGCATCAAACCGAACATTGCTGCCGCCAGCGTGTAGAACAGCACTTTGGGACCCGCCGGATCGGTTGGCACGGTAGCCGGATTGAGCACCGCCACCTCCGATTGCGTCGATTGCCCCTGTAACTGCACCTGCGAATAGCGTTGTGCTGCGGCTTGATAGGCCAGCTGTGCGTTCTCGACTTCCTTGTTGAGTACCGCCATGTCGTCGCGCTTACGGTTTAGCGTCAGTACTTTGGATTTTTGTGCCGCCAGTGCGGCCTTTGCTTCGCCTTCGCGCTGTTGCAGGATTTTTGCGTTGTTACTGACGCTGCTGGCGGTGATGCGCATCTGCTGGTTCAACTGACTGCGCAATTGATCGACTTCCGCCTTGGCGGCCTGGTACGCCGGGTGATTTTTATCCAGCCGCTGCGCCAGATCGGCAAATTTCGATTCAGCCGTGGCGAGGCTGATTTTCAGGCTCTGGATCATCGGATTGCCGGCCACATCGGGCGATTCGTTGACACTTTTTCCTTGTACCATGCGCTGCCGCGAACCTGCTTCCATCGCCTGTCCCTGCGCCGCCACCAGCTGGCTGGACAAATCATTCAAGCGCGCCGACTCCACATCAAGGCGGCTATCCACGCTCACGATGCCCTTGGCCTGCTGGTATTGTGACAACTTGCGTTGCGCTGCTTCCAGATTGTCTTGCAGGGTTTTCATCTGTCCGGTAAAAAAACTGGAAGCCTGCTGTAGTGGCGCCACTGTGAGCTGTACGCTGAGCGCCTGGTACTGCGCGGCAAACGCGTTCGCCACAGCGGCAGCAAAAGCCGGATCGGTACTGGTGTAGGTGATATTCAACACGCTGCTCTCGCGCACTGGCGTGACTTCCAGCCCGCGCAATAAGCGATGACCCAGCCAGTTGCGGATATCGCCTTGCCCATCGGTTGCCGCCATGAACTGGGCTTTGGCGCTGGGCAATTGATCAAGACTGAGTGCAGCCACGACTTTCATCGCGGCGTTTTCGCTTTGGACGATACTCACCTGCGTCGCCATGAAATTGTCCCTCACCTGGCCCGGCGGTGCCTGACCGGTCAGCGGATCCGTCCCCTTGTAATTGAGTACCAGGGTATTGGTCGCCTGATAGGTTTTTGGCAGCAGCAGGCTGATGCCCAGCACCAGCAGCGTCATCACCAGCAGGCTCCCCAACACCAGTTTGTAACGGGCGCGAATGATCATCCAGAACTGACTAAAACTCATGGCTGCTCCCCAATCAAAACAGGCTTTCCTGGATATACACCACGTCGTTCGGTTGCACCGGATCGTCATGGCGCGCCTTGATGGTTTCCAGCTTGCCATCCGGCAACTGGCGCTTGATGCGTACATTGCGCTCGGTGCCGCGTGGGGTCAGACCGCCTCCCGCAGACAGGGCCTGCAACACCGTCATGTTCGGTTCCAGCCGATAGCTGCCAGGTTTTTGCACTTCGCCGTAGATGTAAAACATCGGCGCACGCTCGACGAATATCAGATCGCCACCCTGCAAACCCAGGTCTTCATTCAACTTGCCCTGCTGCACCATGTCGACAATATTGACGACCGTCTTGGTCGTTTTGCCGTTGCGCGTGCGAATCAGGTCAACCGTATCCGCACCGGTCGCGCTCGCGCCGCCCGCCAGCGCCAGGATATCTGTGAGATTGCGCTTGCCGTCAATCGGATAACGCCCAGGCCGGTTCACCTGCCCGAGTACCGACACCAGTTGTCCCTGAAACTGGGTCACCAGCACATTGACCTGCGCCTGCTTCAAAAAACCACCGCTCTGCAAACGGCTGCCGATGAGTTTTTCTGCGCCAGAAGGCGTTAACCCCCCGACCGGCACTTCGCCGATCAGCGGAAAAGTAATCGTGCCGGATTCACTCACCCGCGTTTCCAGCGCCAGATCGGGATTGCCATAGACTGAAATCTTGAGTAAATCACCGGGGCCCAGCGGTACATCGACTGAGGTAGTCATGCTCATGCCGACCGGCGTTTCAACTGCGACAGCATGATTCACGTTCAGACCCAGCCATAGCAACATCCCCAGCCATACCATGCCAACGATCGATATTTTGTTTATATGCATGATTTACCTTTAAAACACGCTGCGCAGATTCAGCATCACACTGTTGTAGCTGTAACTGGCCAAGGCCTGATTCGATTGATTCACACCTCGCCGCAGATTGAGTCCCAGCGTGGTATTGCGTAGCACCTGGAAACTCGTCCCGAATTGCAGACTACTGAGCTTGTCTTCGCGTGCCGTCGTGGTGGCCAGCACAAAACCCGGATCGCCGCTGTAAGCGAGCCGATCCTGCACCAAGCCCAGATTAAGGGTGATTTTGTCGGTGGCTTTCCACGCTGCGGTGGCGGCCACGCCACGATTCACTGAGTAGCTCGCCGTGGTGTTTTCAATCACACCGATATTGCGATAGATAAACAAGCCAAAACTGGTTTTTTCAGTCACTTGCCAAAGCGCTGAAACCTGACCGGTGACGCCAGAAAAATCGCGCTGCGGCACATCGTTGTAGGTTCGTTTGGTGTAATTCAGCCGCCCCTTGAGGGTGGTTTTTCCGGTCGCTTGCCAGGTCATGGCGACGCCGTTATCCCACTGTTTGTAGGTATTATCGACTGGCGACACCCCGACAATCTGACGGTTGGGATACTGGCCATCGCTCATTTCGCTGATGAATTCAACCAGCGTGCCGGCGCGGCTCTGGTATTGCAATCCGGCGTTGTAGGTCTGCACTTTTGAATCCTGCGTTTGCAGGCTGGTGAGACTGTTTTGCGAATCGAATTTTTCTACGCCAAATTTAAACTTCCACGGCGCGCCGATCTGGATTACGCCATGCGCAAACACCTGCCGCTGGGTAATCAGGTTATTGATCGGCTGCTGGATATTGACGAAGCTACCTTGCGCGACGCGCTCTTTGACACCTGCATCGCCACTCAGTCGACTGCCGAGCAGCCAGTCCCACTGCAACAGGCTGTCGCGCCCGTCAAAATCAAGCGCAGAATATTTATCAAATCGAGTCTGACTGAATTCAGCCTTGGCCTTGATCCGCTGGCGGCTGAACTGCCAGTTGAGATTGGCGCCCGCGCTCAATACACTGTACGACGCCGAGCGATCCGTGGTACCCAAGCGATTCAACGCTGCCTGGTCATTCTGCAAGCGGAAAAAATTGCTGTCATACCCATACGTTCCGGTCACGAACGGGCTGAAAAAATCGGTTTCATCGGCGTAAACTGCTGCGCTATTCATCATCAATACCATCAACACAACAACAGGGCTGGCCGTGGCAATCAAACCCGGCTCAGTTACGTTTATAAATATCTTCATATCGCACAATGTCGTCCTCGCCCAGATACGCGCCTGACTGGACTTCAATCAGATGCAGCGGGATTTTTCCGGGGTTTTCCAGGCGGTGTTTGCTGCCCAGCGGGATGTAGGTCGACTGGTTTTCGGTGAGCATGATTTCGTCTTCGCCGCGTACCACCTTGGCGGTACCAGACACCACAATCCAGTGCTCGGCGCGGTGGTGATGCATTTGCAGTGAGAGCTTTTCGTCCGGTTTGACCATGATGCGCTTGACCTGAAACCGGTCGCCGGCGTCGATGCCTTCGTACCAGCCCCAAGGCCGGTAAACGCGACTGTGATACAGGTGTTCGCTGCGTGATTCAGCCTTGAGCCGTTCAACAATTTTTTTCACGTCCTGCACCTTGTCCTTGTGCGCGACCAGAACCGCATCGGGTGTCTCGACAATCACCAGATCATCCACCCCCAGCGCCACCACCAGACGCGATTCGGCGCGCACCAGGGTATTGTTCGCGCCTTCCAGCAACACGTCGCCACGGCTGACATTGCCATTGCCATCTTTGTCGCCGACTTCCCACAAGGCATCCCATGCACCAATATCATTCCAGCCAATATCAGCGGGAATGACGACCGCCTTGCGGGTGTGCTCCATCACTGCGTAATCAAGCGACTCGGCGGGGCAAGCAGCAAACGCGGCTTTATCCAGCCGTACGAAATCAAGATCGCTGTGCGCACCGGCAATCGCGGCTTCGCAGGCGCTGAGGATGTCCGGACGCAATTCACGCAGTTCATCCAGCAGGTCTTTGGCACGAAACAGGAACATGCCGCTGTTCCATAAATAGTCACCCGCTTCGAGGTATTTTTTGGCCGTCGCCTGATTGGGCTTTTCAACAAAAGCCATGACCTTGCAAGCTGCCTCACTGTCTGCCAGCAAAGCCCCGGTGCGGATATAGCCATAGCCAGTTTCAGGCGCATTGGGGGTGATGCCGAAGGTGACCAGCCAGCCTTGCTGGGCAAGTCGCGTGGCATGTGCGACGGCCGCAGAAAACGCCGCCTGATCACGAATCAGATGGTCTGCAGGCAACACCAGCATGAGCCCTTCCGCATCACGCTGCACGATATCAAGCGCAGCCAACGCCACTGCAGGCGCGGTATTGCGTCCGACTGGCTCCAGCACGATGGCACCCGCAGGCTGCTTTAACGCACGCAGCTGCTCGGCAATCATGAAGCGGTGCTCGTCGTTACAGATCACCAGCGGCGGGACGGCATGCGCCAACTGCATGGCGCGGGTAACCGTGTCCTGAAACAGGGTGTGCGATGACATCAGCGGTAGCAGCTGCTTGGGCAATGCTGCGCGTGACAGTGGCCATAAACGTGTGCCGGAACCGCCTGACAGAATGACTGGATGCAGCGTTAGCGCCATTGCGTTATCTTCCTGTTCGTTATGCGTGGTGCTCATCTGCAGGGCGCTTGGGGCAACCGACCAGCGTCGTTGCCCGAGCCACCCTGCTAGACGAACTCGGCTCAGTAACATCTGAAACGGTTATGCACGATCCGCTTAGCGTATCGTTGACAGCTTTCTTTTATTGCTCAGCCAGATGCGCATTAGCACCAATCCGGCCAGCGCGGCCAGCAGTGACCAGATCCCCACCTCTGGTACCACACTGAATGTTGAAGTCGAAATAGCAGGATTCGATGTCTGCGCTGATGTCGTTGGGGGACTTACCGTTGCATTATTCGAACTATCTGTTTCGCTTGTCAGGTTGACGCGAGACGTTGTGCTGGCATCCAGCCTGACAGCAGTGCTTGAAGGGGCAGAAATCATCGCGGTTTCAGCTTGGGCTGCACTTGAAATCACCACGGCGGCCATCAACACGACCTGAAGAAAATTGCGCATTTTCGGAAACACTTCACTCTCCTTTGAAAAGCGTCTTGAAATGACATGAGCATAATTCAGGCCAGAATATTGGCCAGGCCAAATGTGACAATTTGAACCTGCTTGAAAATTGCTGTGAAAGCCATTGATACGAGATTGAAAATTGATTTTCGTATTCAACAAAAAACCCTGCAAAGCCAGTCTCAAGCTTGCTTTTAACTACCCAGCAACATCCCGTCACCTATCGACGTACAACACAATTATTTTTGAAACAGACGGGTAGAAAATCGATGGCAGTGCCATCCTTTTTCAGCATGGCTTGCCGCAATCTTAAAGTCTGGCAGCACCTCGATTTGATGCCAAAACCGCACCAAGGCTGAACAGCCATGCCTCATTTTGGTTCGCATATTGAGGGCTATTCAGACTCGTCGCATCAGCAGTTACATGACTGAGCGTTAATAGACTTTATCGGCAGGCGCTTTCGGCGCGGCAACTTTGACATACTCTTCCACGCTGATTTTGCCGTCGTGGTTGAGATCCATGCTACTGAACAACTTGACTGGAACACCCGCCGTGTCGGCTTCCGCCTTACTGATGACACCATCTTGATTGGCGTCCATTTTGGTAAAACTACTGGCATCCATGCCTGACATGGGTTGTTTCGCGGCGGATTCTGCTTGAGCACCTGAAATAAGTCCGAGCCCCAATGCACTGGTTAATAAAAACGCCTGTATCGCTTTGCTGTTTCGATTTGTACGCATACTCAACCCCTCTTTTCAACACGGCAAAACTACCGTGCCCTGATCTGAGCAGCTTTTATGCCATCACAATTTATTAAATATAAACAATTAGTTAAAATAAAATTTTCCGTATCTACTTATTTTCTGTCGCTGCCAAACGACAATATTTCGAGTACAACCGCCATACCGCTCACAGCATGTGGATTCACGTTGTCGTTAAAGCACGACAAGCTACCACAGTGGGTCTGACCATCTGCTTGCGATGCCGCATACAAGTACAGTAGCCAACAAAAAACCCGCCCTGAACTGCGGGCGGGTTTTTTAGGCAGAATGCGCGTTAAAGCGCGAATGTCGGCGTGGATTGATATGTTGATTGATCGGTTCGGTTACGCCGCAGACGCCAGCCAACCAGCGCCAGACCCGCCAGCATTAAAGCCCAGGTGCTGGCTTCTGGCACCGGTGAGATCGTCAGATGATAAGAACCGCCACCGACACCGGTAAACGCAGAAACAACGGCACCATATTCCCCGGCGCTGGAAAACGAGAAAATCGTCGAACCCGAACCAATCAACGTTGCCAGCACATTGCCACCTAAAAAGGTCGCACTGGTGGAAAACAGAAATGGCGCGGGTAGACCGAGGTCGGAGAACGTCATCTTATAGGGCGTACTGATATCGCTGACCATAAAAGTGTAGGTATTTACGCCCGGTGCCGAAAGAGAATCTGTCACATCAAGTACCGGTACCGCCTGTGCGCTGGTTGCCGCAAGCCCCGTTGCCAGCACTGCCGCCAGCGCCCAAGCTTGCGGGGATTTGATTCGATTCGCTACCATGATGGTTCTCCCTGAGTAAATTAAACACGTGGAAGCAAAGCCTATCGCCACGCTTCTCTTCAATATCAAGCAAAACCCATTCCGACAAAAATGCTTGCTGTAGCCACCACGGCATCAATACGCCTGGCTGTCTTTCAGAACCAGCTTGAGCGTCCTGAAGATAATCATTACATCGAGCCAGAGCGACCAGTTTTTAAGGTAGGCGATGTCGTAAATCACGCGCCCTTCCATCTTGTCTATGGTGTCGGTTTCACCTCTGAAACCGTTTATTTGCGCCCATCCGGTGATGCCAGGTTTGACCTTGTGGCGCCACATATAACCATGTATCAGTTTGCGATAGTGTTCGTTATGCGCCACCGCATGCGGGCGTGGCCCGACGATGCTCATGCTGCCTTGCAACACATTGAGCAGCTGCGGCAGCTCGTCCAGTGATGTGCGCCTCAAAATAGCGCCCAGCGGCGTGACACGCGCATCATTTTGGGTCGCTTGCGTCACTTTGCCGCCATCTTCACACACGCTCATCGAGCGAAATTTGTACACCAGAATTTCATCGCCATCTACACCGTAACGGCGCTGTTTGAAAATCACCGGCCCTTTGGAAGTGAGTTTCACCAGCAGCGCAATCACCAGCAGCAACGGCGATATTGCCAGCAGAATCATGCCGGATGCGGCCACGTCAAACGCTCGCTTATGCACTGCATTGATACCGGTAAGCGGGGTTTCAAATACCGAGATGACCGGGATGCCGTTGACGTTGTCGAGCCGCGCCTGCACCAGGTCAAACATGAATACATCCGGGACAAAATAGATCGACGCCGTGGTATCGCGCAACGAATTGACCAGATCGATGACGCGTGGATGGTTGAGCATGGGCAGCGTGATGTAAACCAGGTCAATCTCATGCCGCGCGACATACGCGGGTACATCGGCTATCCCCCCAAAAATCACGTTCTTGAGCTTGGCGTCGGTTCGGGTATCGTTGCGGTCGTCAAAGAAACCTTCGACCCGGGTCATCAAGCTGCGCTGCTGGTGGATACGACCGGCAAGTTTAAGACCCAAATCATTGGCGCCAACGATGATGGAACGGCGAATGCTGCCACGGCTGCGCAGCACATCCAGATAGGCACGTACCGCCGAGTGACCCACAAACAGTAAAACCGGGGTGAGCATGCTCCACAACAGCAAAACCCGCTGATCAAATCCGCGAATAATCCCACTGAACCAGCCCACGGCGGCCAGAATCAACAGCACCACACTCCAGGCCACCAGCAGATTGCGACCATGCAGCACAATGCCAGTATTCCGCGGATAAGGCAGCTCAAAAAACTCGAATCCGTCAAATACCTGCGCCGCGACAAGAAAGGCAAATACCCCCAGCAGCAGATACAAGCCATCAAAATCCCTGGACTCGATTGAAACGGCAATAATCAGGGACACAAAAATCAGCAGCGGATCAACCAGTCGCTTTGCCAGACTCAATACCGGATGCTCGTAACCACCAAACATGTAACGCCCCCAATTGTTATATTGAATATTGATAGGGCTGCCGACTGATCACACGGCAGTACCATCTTGTACCCGTGCCATATCAAGCAAGAATCATGACAACCTTGTCGTGTAGCTGCCTGATAAGACCCGGCTGGAGGTGATTTGGTGTAGTTATTGCTTTGTCTGGGTTCAATGCATTCCAATCCATGAATATGCACATCTCATCTCAGGCCTATCCGCATCTCGCTGCCCCTGGCGAAAACAGCACGCTTAACCGTCTCTGGCTGACGACAGGGCTACTCATGCTCAGTCTCCTGGCAGGCTGCGACCGCTCGCCAGCAAGCAAAACAACGCAGGTTCTGGCGCGTGTCAACGGCGATGAAATCACGGTCTACTCGGTTAATCGTTTATTGGCGTTGCAACCGCCCAGCACCCTGCCCGCTGCGCAGTTACAAAAGCAGGCAGTCAGTACGCTGATTGACCAGCAACTGCTGGTGCAGGCGGCATTGGCGGCTAAACTGGAGCGCAGCGCAGAAGTGATCGAGGCGGATGAAATGAATCACAAGCAGGCGCTGATCCGTGCCTATCTGGCACCGTTCTTCAGCAAACTGGCAGCGCCTGCTGAAGCAGCTATCGTTGCGTATTACAACGCCCATCCCGAATTGTTTGCAGCGCGAAAGCTATATCAATTCAACCAGATCAACATTCAGGCCAGCGATGGGCAGCAGACAACGCTGCTGACACGCTTGCGCGACAGTAGCGACCTGAACCAGTTTTTGGATGGCCTGAAAGCGCAGCAGATAGGCTTTGTGACACGTGTCACCGCCAAGGCAGCAGAAGACCTGCCGACCGCATTGCTCCCCAGACTGGCCGCTGCCAAGCCAGGCGACGCGCTACTGGTAGGCCGTAACGAACAGGGCATGACCATAATCAGCGTGCTATCCAGCACCGCAGCGCCACTCAGCCTCAACGATGCCCGCCCGGCAATTCAGGCCAGCCTGCTGGAAGCAGCCCGAAAACGGGCGCTTCAGACCGCCATCAAGCGCAACCGCGACAGCGCCAGAATCGAATACATTCAGGCGCAGCCAGGCCAGAACGTGCGTTTTTAATAGACAGCTTAATGCTCGTGTACCCCGCCACGCTTGATGTTGAGCACCGGCTGATCCGGCGCTGAAGGCAGCGCATCACGCTGCGGCGGTGCCTCAGGCGCAGCAGGCATGTTGCCGGTCCACTCGTACGCCTGCGTGCCGGGTGGCTGCCGGTACCAGCCAGGGTCTTTG
Organism: Sideroxydans lithotrophicus; assembly: GCA_022736605.1. Taxonomy (GTDB): domain Bacteria; phylum Pseudomonadota; class Gammaproteobacteria; order Burkholderiales; family Sulfuriferulaceae; genus Sulfuriferula. The sequence continues at coordinate 2,202 of DZDB01000038.1, read as the reverse complement.
TAATCGTTGCGCGCCAGCCCTTCACGCACCTTGACGATGCTGAACATGCCACCCATCTCAATGTTGCCGTACGGCCCCACCCCCATCATCATCGGCAGGGTGTTGTCGGGCAGCGGCATCTGCATGTCGCCCATGCTGCCACCCTTGTCGCCCATCACCATGTAATCCGGCACCAGCTGGCTGATTTTTTTGGCGATATCGGTCTGGTTCACGCCGATCATGGTGGGCACACTGTGTCCCATCGCATTCATGGTGTGGTGCGCCTTGTGGCAATGGAATACCCAGTCGCCGGGATGTTCCGCGACAAACTCAAACGCGCGCATCTGGCCGACGGCGATATCGGTGGTCACCTCCGGCCAGCGCGCCGACTTGGGCACCCAGCCACCGTCGGTACCGGTGACCTCAAAGCGGTGGCCGTGTAAATGCAGCGGATGGTTGGTCATGGTCAGGTTACCGGCGCGGATGCGCACCCGGTCGCCGCGCCGCACCACCAGCGGGTCGATGCCGGGAAACGCGCGGCTGTTCCAGGTCCACAGATTGAAGTCGAGCATGGTGTTGACCTTCGGCGTATAGCTGCCCGGCTCAACGTCATAGGCGTTCAAAATGAACACGAAATCCCGGTCGACCGCCATGAACTTCGGGTCTTTCGGGTGCGTCACCCAGAATCCCATCATGCCCATCGCCATCTGCGTCATCTCGTCGGCGTGCGGGTGATACATGAAAGTGCCCGCATGTTTCGCCTCGAATTCGTACACGAAGGTCTTGCCCGGCAAGATCGGCGGCTGCGTCAGGCCGCTCAGGCCATCCATACCATTCGGCAGAATCTGCCCGTGCCAGTGCACACTGGTGTATTCCGGCAGCTTGTTGGTGACGAATATCCGCACCTTGTCGCCCTCCACCACCTCGATGGTCGGGCCGGGGCTTTGGCCGTTATAGCCCCACAGATTGGCTTTCATACCGGGGGCGATTTCGCGCACCACCGGCTCGGCCACCAGGTGAAATTCCTTCCAGCCGTTTTTCATGCGCCACGGCAGGCTCCAGCCATTGAGCGTAACCACCGGGTTGAAATGGCGGCCATTCGGCGGTGCCTGCGGCGGCAGGGTGTCGGGCAGGGTCTGGCTGATGGCTTCGGGCAGGCTGGCGGCCTGTACCCGGCTGACGCTGGCAGCGCCGATCAGGGCGGCGCCCGAGGCAGTTAAAAAATCGCGGCGGCTGGTCATGGTTGGGTTCCTTGTGTGGATTGCGACGGCAGTTGGCCGCGCTCAGGTAATTGGCTTGGCGGCAGTTGGCCGCGCCAAGGTAATGGGCTTGGCGGCAGTTGCCCGCGCCAAGGTAATTGGCTTGGCGGCAGCTGGCCGCCCAGTGAGGCGGCGAGATCGGTCTCGGCCACCCAGTAGTTTTTCAGTGCCTGAATATAGCCATTAACGCTGATGACCTGCTCGCGCGCGTCGGCCAGCAGTTCAAACACGCTGGTCAGCATGCCGTTGTAGCGCAGCAGGTTTTCATCGGCGATACGCTTGCGCAGCGGCACCACATTGTCGCGATAATGCCGTGCCTGGTCATAGGCGCCGCGATAGTTGAGATACGATTCACGTACTTCGCTGCGGGCGTTGACCGCCGTTTCCGCCAGCAAATTGACCGATTGCATGTAGATCGCCTCGGCTTTGACCACCCGTGCCCCGCCCCAGTCGAACAGCGGGATTTCCAGCGACAGCTCATAGCCGGTGCCGCGCGGCAAGCCGCTGTCGGTGTTGCGCACGTAGCCCAGATCGAGCACGTTGAGAAAGCGCGTAGTACGCGTCAGGCCGAGCGATTTCGCCAGATAAGCAGTTTGCTGGCGCGCCGATTGAATATCCAGCCGCTGGGTTATCGCATAGGCTTCCGCGTCGCGGATAGCCAGCGGCTTCGCAGGCAGGTCAGGCAGGCGCTCAGGCAAGCTGAACTGCGTGTCCTTGCCCCACAGCCCAAGCAGACGCGTGAGTTTTTCGCGCGTCATCACCGCGTCGCGGTTCGCCATTAACAGCGTGCTCGTCGCGTCGGCGTAAAACACCTGCTCGCGATCCTGTTCCAGCTTGCTCCAGTTGCCCACTTTCGCCATCTGCCCACCCAGCTCCGCACCGGCCTGCGCCGCCGTGCTCACCTGCTCGGCGTAGACCACACCCTGTTGCGCGGCGACCGCCTCGAAATACGCTCGGCGCGTAT
>DZDB01000037.1 GCA_022736605.1 Sideroxydans lithotrophicus | reverse complement strand
TGGTGCCGATGACCGGAATCGAACTGGTGACCTTCGCATTACGAATGCGCTGCTCTACCAACTGAGCTACATCGGCGCAAGGCGGCGATTATAGTGAATGCGCGGGGTTACGGCAATCACGATCGTGCAATTGCCCGGTATGGGCGGAATTAAGTTGAACAAATCACGCTGGACGGGGGATAATCCCGCCTTTTGGGTATTGCAAACGATGCAGCTCTCTGACGCCGATTTGCACGCACACTTTTCTGACGCCTGGTTAACGCGCGGTGATGATCTGGCCAGGGCCGGCCGGGTGATAGATCTGGAGCGCGGCGCGGCCGACCGTTATTTTGCGGCGCGGGTTCAAGGCTCTCGCACCCAGCCGTACCAGGTGACGATCCGGCTGAACCAGAATCAGGGTCGCTGGCATGTGGTGGGGCACTGTGCGTGCCCGGTGGGTTATAACTGCAAGCACGTGGCGGCGGTGTTGATCTCGGCGCGTGCCGAGGGTGAAGTCAGTGAAGACGGCGTGTCGGCGAATGTGAATCAGTGGCTGGAGCGCCTCAGCGTCGCGGTCCGGGAGCCGGATGCGGAAACGCAGTTTGCCGCAGGGGTGGTGGACCGTTTGCTGTATGTGGTCGAGCCGGGGCGCGATGATCGTCTGATTGTGCGCTTGATGAAGGCGCGGGTGTTGCAGCAGGGCGGTTACAGCCAAGCCAAATCCTGGACAGCGTTCAAGTCGTTTTACAGTCTGAATCCGCCGCAATTTGTTTCACCAGTGGATGTGGATGCGATTGAATTGTTGCGCACGCTGGAACAGACGCTTGATGTCTCGTCCGGGTTCTTTCTGCAAGGCCATCGCGGCACGCTGGCGTTGAAGCAGATGCTGCTGACCGGTCGGGTATTCTGGAAATCGACCGAAGGCGCTGCGATGCAATATCAAGGCGCGCGCGCTGCTTCGGTCAACTGGCTGGACGTGGGCGGCGATGGGCAGCGGCTGGTGTTGCAGCCGCAGCCTGATGCACGCGTGCTGTTGATGGCACCGCCCTGGTGGCTGGATGAAGCCACCGGCGAGTGTGGTGAATTGACCACCGGGCTGGCTGATAACGTGGCCGAGGCGATTATTTCAGCGCCGATCGTGCCCGCCAATGTGGTGGAGGCGGTGAGCCAGCGGTTGATCCGGCTGCCCACCCCCTTGCCGTTGCCGACGCGTCTGATTGCGCGTCGTGTAGAACACGTGGTGCCGACGCCGGTTCTCAAACTCAGCAGTCAGCAAATGGATGGCCCACCCCTGGTGCATTATGGCTGGCAACGTCCCGGCCACGCGGTCAGTGTTGATCTGGCACGGCTCGAATTCGACTATCAGGGCACGCGCATCAATGTCACCAGTACTGCTGACAGCGTCAACCGGCGCGAAGGTGAGGAGTTGCTGGCAATTGGCCGTCATCAGCCAACGGAACGTGCGGCACTGGCACAACTTATCGCGTTGAATTTCTTCCCGGCGCATCAGCTCGATCTGCCGGGTGCAAGCAAGCTCAAGGATGCGTTTGCACTCGATAATGAGGATGACTGGGCGGATTTTGCCTTGCAACACCTGCCTGAGCTGGCTGAAGCGGGCTGGCGCATCGAGCGTGCTGCTGATTTTCGCTGGGATATCGCGCAGGCTGATGATGAATGGCACGCCGAGCTGGATGAAACTTCCGGTACCGACTGGTTCGGGCTGGAGCTGGGCATTACGGTGGGTGGCGAGCGTATCAGCCTGCTGCCGGTGCTGGCCGGGCTGGTGCAAAACCTCAGCGAGGAGGCGCGAATCGCGTTGTCGCATGGCGAGGCGCCGCCAACCGGGCGCTATCTGGCTGAGCTGCCGTCGGGTAAGAAAATTGCCCTGCCGGCTGAGCGCGTGCGCGGCATGCTGGCGGTGCTGGTGGAGTTGTTTGACAGCGACGCGCTGGACGCCACGGGTCGTATCAAACTCAATGCTGTGCACGCTGCGCGGCTGGCGGATATCGATGCAGCGGCGCGGCTGCGCTGGATGGGTGGCGAAAAACTGCTGGCGCTGGGGCATAAACTACGCGAATTCGCCGGGGTGGTGCCAGTGGCATTGCCGGCGGGGTTGAATGCTGCGCTGCGTCCGTATCAGCAGGACGGTTTGAACTGGTTGCAATTCCTGCGTGAATACAACCTGGGCGGCATTCTGGGCGATGACATGGGGCTGGGTAAAACCCTGCAAACGCTGGCGCATGTGCTGCTCGAAAAAGAAGCCGGTCGCGCTGATCGCCCGAGCCTGGTGGTGGCACCCACCAGTCTGATGTTCAACTGGCGGCGTGAGGCAGCGCGCTTTACGCCGGATTTGCGCGTGCTGGTGCTGCATGGCCCGGAGCGGGCGCAGCATTATGCCAATCTGCATGAATACGATCTGGTGCTGACGACCTACGCTTTGCTACCGCGTGACAGCCATATTCTGGAGCAAACGCCGTTCCATTTGCTGATTCTGGATGAGGCGCATTTCATCAAGAACCCCAAGGCACAAGCCACTCAGGTGGTTCACAAGCTGCAAGCCCGGCACCGTCTGGCGCTGACTGGCACGCCGATGGAAAACCATCTGGGCGAACTCTGGTCGCTGTACCACTTTTTATTGCCAGGCTTGCTCGGTAATGAAATACAGTTCAAACGGGTGTTCCGCACGCCGATCGAGAAATACGGCGACGCGCTCTGCCGCAATGCACTGGCGCGCCGCATTGCGCCGTTCCTGCTACGCCGAACCAAGGCCGAAGTGGCGCAAGACCTGCCCGCCAAGACCGATATTCCGCGTACCTGCGAGCTAACCGGCGCGCAGCGCGATCTGTACGAAACCATCCGTGCCACGATGCAGGACAAAGTGCGCAACGCCATTGAGGCGCAGGGTTTCAAGAAGAGTCAGATCGTCATTCTTGATGCGCTGCTGAAACTGCGTCAGGTGTGTTGTGACCCGCGTTTGCTGGCGTTGCCTGCGGCGCGCAAGGTAAAAGAATCGGCCAAGCTCGAATTGCTGATGTCCTTGTTGCCAGACATGATTGCCGAGGGGCGTCGCATTCTGGTGTTTTCGCAGTTCACCAGCATGTTGACACTGATTGAGCAGGAACTGGACGAACGCGAGATCGACTACGTCAAGCTGACCGGCCAGACGCGTGACCGCGAAGCACCTGTGAACCGCTTTCAGGCCGGGGAAGTACCGCTGTTCCTGATCAGTTTGAAAGCCGGTGGCACCGGACTGAATCTGACGACAGCAGATACCGTGATTCACTATGATCCATGGTGGAACCCGGCGGTGGAGGATCAGGCCACCGGACGTGCGCACCGCATCGGTCAACTCAACCCCGTGTTTGTCTACAAGCTGTATACCGAGGGCACGGTAGAAGAGAAAATTCTGGCATTACAGGAACGCAAACGGATTATGGCTGCCAGCGTGCTGGGTGATGGCGAAGAGGTGAAGGTGACGTTGACGGCAGAAGACCTCAGTGTGATGTTCGAGCCCCTAAACTAAACCGGGGCGCTCACTTGGACGAATGCGCACGATGATGTCGACCCCTTCGGTTTCGACCCCTTCAGGCAACATAGGCAGTCCGAGGATGCTGATTCCGGCTGCGTCGATATCGGTGAGATGACCACTGGCAGTATTGTAGAAGTGGTGGTGATTCTGTGTGTTGGGATCGTAGAATACCTTGCTCGGATCAACGATCACTTCGCGGATCAGGTTTTTATCGAGAAACAGCTTGAGTGTGTTGTATACCGTGGCTTTGGAGGTTTCTGAATGGCGGTCGTTGACGGTGGCCATGATCTGTTCGGCAGACAGATGCTGCTGACGTGAAAACAGTGCGTAGGCAATTTCGATGCGCTGGTGCGTCGGGTTGATGCCATGGCCGCGTAACAGGTCTGCCATGTTGTCGCGATTGTACTGTTTCATCATCATGCTCATGATTTGTGCCCGCTTGCGAATGTGGCAATAATAATTCAATATCTGGACTGTGTCTAATTCTCAATTAGGCGCTATTTGCCGCGTATTCAAAGGGTTTGCCGGTATAATGTTTAGCCAGGCTGAAATAATGCCTTTTTTGTATTGAACCAGAGATTATGCTGACTATCCAACGGCTTAACACCCAGTCCAAGACTTTTCAGTCAGACCTTGATCGTTTGCTGGCGTTTGAAGGCGAGCAGGATGCCGCCATTGAGCGCACGGTAGAAGATATTCTGCGTCACGTACGCCGTGCAGGTGATGCGGCGGTACTCGAATACACCAAGCGTTTTGACCGGCTTGACGTCGCCACCATGCAGCAGCTGGAATTGCCGCAGGCGCGCTTGCAGGCGGCGCTGCATGGCTTGCCAACTGAGCAGCGCGTGGCGCTGGAAGCCGCCGCAGAGCGGGTGCGTAGTTACCACGAACGGCAGTTGATGCACACCTGGACTTACCACGAGGCCGACGGCACGATGCTCGGGCAGCAGGTCACGGCACTGGATCGGGTGGGCTTGTATGTGCCCGGCGGCAAGGCGGCTTATCCGTCGTCGGTATTGATGAACGCGATACCGGCCAAAGTCGCGGGCGTGGCTGAATTGATTATGGTGGTGCCGACACCCGACGGCGTACTGAACGAGCTGGTGCTGGCGGCGGCTGCCGTGGCGGGGGTGAACCGGGTATTTACAATTGGGGGTGCGCAGGCGGTGGCGGCGCTGGCATATGGCACTGAGACCATCCCGCAGGTTGATAAGATTGTCGGTCCCGGTAACGCGTATGTGGCTTCGGCCAAACGCCGTGTGTTCGGTACGGTCGGTATCGATATGGTGGCGGGGCCGTCCGAGATTCTGGTGATTTGCGACGGCAAAACCAACCCGGACTGGATCGCGATGGACCTGTTTTCGCAGGCTGAACACGACGAGCTGGCACAGTCGATTCTGTTGTGTCCGGACGCGGCATACATTGATGCTGTGACCGCCAGCATCCACAAACTGTTGCCGGACATGCCGCGCCGTGACGTAATTGCTGCGTCATTGGGTGATCGCGGCATACTGATTCAGGTTGCCGATCTGGATGAAGCGATCCGCATCAGCAATCACATTGCACCTGAGCATCTGGAATTGTCTGTCGATAATCCGGAAGTCTGGTCCGCCAAAATCAAGCACGCTGGTGCAATTTTCATGGGGCGCAACACCTGTGAAGCGGTTGGTGATTATTGCGCGGGACCGAATCACGTGCTGCCAACCTCGCGTACCGCGCGGTTTTCCAGTCCGCTCGGCGTGTATGATTTCCAGAAACGCAGCAGCCTCATTCAAGTATCGGCAGACGGCGCGCATACGCTAGGCAAGATAGCCGCGACACTTGCCTACGGCGAGGGCTTGCAGGCACACGCCCGCTCTGCCGAATATCGCCTGAACGGGGATTGAACATGAGCCGATTCTGGAGTCCGGTGGTGCACGGGCTAACGCCGTATGTGCCCGGCGAGCAGCCCAAGCTGGGCAATCTGGTCAAGCTCAACACCAACGAAAATCCTTATCCGCCCAGCCTGCGCGTGCTGGAGGCGATTCGCGCTGAGGCGGTCGATACGCTGCGCCTGTATCCGGATCCGAACAGTGATCGCTTGAAACAAGCGATTGCCGATTATCATGGTGTTGAACGCGCCAATGTGTTTGTTGGCAACGGATCGGACGAAGTGTTGGCGCACGCGTTCGGCGCTTTGTTCAAGCACGATTTGCCCGTTCTGTTCCCGGACATCACCTACAGTTTTTACCCGGTGTATTGTGGCCTGTATGACGTGGCTTACACGGAGGTGCCGCTGGATGCGGACTTCCAGATTCGCGTTGACGATTACATGCAGCCCAATGGCGGCATTATTTTCCCGAACCCTAACGCGCCCACCGGCAGTGCGCTTGCGTTGGGTGAAATTGAGCGCTTGTTGCAAGCCAATGTGGATTCGGTGGTGCTGATTGATGAGGCGTATGTCGATTTTGGCGCTGAATCCGCAGTGGCGTTGATCCAGCGCTATCCGCAATTGCTAGTGACGCATACGCTATCGAAATCCCGCGCGCTGGCGGGTTTGCGGGTGGGGTATGCGATCGGTGATGCGGCTTTGATTGAAGGGCTGGAACGCGTCAAGGACAGCTTCAATTCGTATCCGCTGGATAAACTGGCACAAGCCGGTGGGGCTGCGGCCATGCAGGATCGCGCCTGGTTTGACGCTACCTGCCGTAAAATCATTGCCAGCCGCGACAAGCTGGTGAGTGAGCTACAGGTGCTGGGCTTTGAAGTGCTGCCGTCTGCGGCCAACTTTGTCCTGATTCGCCACCCGCAGTATGATGGTGCCGAGCTGACTGCAAAGCTGCGCGAACGCAGCATTATTGTGCGGCATTTCCGCAAGCCAGTACGCATCGCGCCGTTCATGCGGATTACCATCGGTACCGATGTGCAATGCGCCGCGCTGCTTGGTGCGCTCACCGATATTTTGCAACCCACCGTTAATTGAGTCTTCATCACCATGCGTATAGCCGAAATTACCCGCAACACGCTTGAAACCCAGATCAGTATCACGCTCAATCTGGATGGTACCGGCGTCAGCCAGTTCAACACCGGTGTGCCTTTTCTTGACCACATGGTCGATCAGATTGCGCGCCACGGCGTGATGGATATCGCCATCAATGCGGTCGGCGATCTGCATATCGACGCACATCACACGGTAGAGGACATCGGCATCACACTGGGTCAGGCATTCAGCAAGGCGGTTGGCGATAAAAAAGGCGTACGCCGCTACGGCCACGCCTACGTGCCGCTGGACGAGGCGTTATCGCGCGTGGTGCTGGATTTGTCCGGACGTCCCGGGCTGGAATACCACGTTAAATTTACCCGTGCGGCGATTGGCGGATTTGACGTGGATTTGTTCCATGAATTTTTTCAGGGTTTCATTAACCACGCGGGTGTCACGCTGCATATTGATAACCTGCGTGGCGTCAACGCCCACCATCAAGCCGAAACCATCTTCAAGGCGTTCGGCCGCGCGTTGCGTATGGCGGTTGAGCTGGATCCGCGTATGAGTGGTGTCATGCCTTCCACCAAAGGCAGTCTCTGACATGGGCGTCGATATCGCTGTCATTGACTACGGCATGGGCAATCTGCGCTCTGTGTCCAAGGCGTTCGAACATGTTGCCCCAGCCGCCAGCGTGGTAGTGACATCCGACCCAGACGTTATTCTGGGTGCCGGTCGCGTCGTTTTTCCCGGAGTTGGCGCAATGGGAGACTGCATGCGTGAGCTGGATCAGCGCGGTTTGACCAGAGTGGTCAAAGACGCTGCCGCCAGCAAACCATTCCTCGGCATCTGCCTGGGCATGCAAATGCTGTTTGAGCATAGCGAGGAGGGCGATGTTGCCGGTTTGGGCATCCTGCCTGGTCGCGTGTTGCGCTTTCCGGCTGAGGCCATGCACGTCAATGCCGACAACAAGCTCAAAGTGCCGCATATGGGCTGGAACGAAGTGCATCAAGCTGTGCCACATCCACTGTGGAATGGCATTGCCGATGGCGCCCGGTTTTACTTCGTACACAGTTATTATGTTGAGGCGGGCAATCCTGATCTGGTGACGGCGTTCACCATGTATCCGTTTCCGTTTACCAGCGCGGTGTCTTCCAGCAACATTTTTGCGGTACAGTTCCATCCGGAAAAAAGTCAGGCTGCCGGGCTGGACTTGCTAGGAAATTTTGTTACATGGGATGGTAATATAGTTGCCAATCAATGCGATACATTCAATACCAGCTGTTCTCTATAAGCTTTCTATTTACGTTCTAATGTCATGTTAATCATCCCTGCAATCGATTTGAAAGACGGCCACTGCGTCCGCCTGAAACAAGGCCTGATGGAAGAGGCTACAGTATTTTCCGAAGACCCCGCCGCCATGGCACGACACTGGTTGGCGCAGGGCGCGCGACGCCTGCACCTGGTCGATCTGAACGGCGCATTTGCCGGCAAGCCGGTGAATGAAGCTGCCATCAAGGCTATCGTCGATGCAGTGGGTGAGGACGTGCCTGTGCAACTGGGCGGCGGCATACGCGACCTCGATACGATTGCGCGCTATCTGGACAGCGGTGTGCGCTATGTCATCATCGGCACAGCGGCAGTTAAAACGCCGGGTTTTTTACACGATGCCTGCAATGCATTTCCCGGCCACATCATCGTTGGTCTGGATGCCAAGGAGGGCAAGGTCGCGGTGGATGGCTGGTCGAAAATGACCCACCATGACGTCATTGATCTGGCGAAAAAATTCCAGGATTACGGCGTCGAAGGCGTGATTTATACCGATATTGGCCGCGATGGCATGCTCAGTGGCGTCAATATCGAAGCCACCGTTAAACTGGCGCAAGCGCTGACAATTCCCGTTGTTGCCAGTGGTGGCATTACCAATCTGGACGACGTGGATCAGCTTTGCGCAGTCGAGAAAGAAGGCATCATGGGCGCAATCACCGGACGAGCGATTTATGAAGGCACGCTTGATTTCGCTGCGGCGCAAAAACGCGCTGACACTCTGGCAGGCGCGGCCTGATGGGACTCGCCAAGCGCATTATTCCGTGCCTCGACGTATCGGCAGGTCGGGTCGTCAAGGGCGTTAATTTCGTCGGTTTGCGTGATGCCGGGGATCCGGTAGAAATTGCCCGGCGCTATGATCGCGAAGGCGCGGATGAGCTGACATTCCTGGATATCACGGCCAGTTCCGATCAGCGTGATCTGATTCTGCCCATCATTGAAGCGGTCGCAGCCGAAGTGTTCATTCCGCTGACGGTGGGCGGCGGGGTGCGCGAGGTCAACGACGTGCGCCGTTTGCTTAATGCAGGCGCTGACAAGGTCAGTATCAACACCACCGCCGTGAGCAATCCGCAAGTCGTGGCCGATGCTGCCGCGCGTTTCGGTTCGCAATGCATTGTGGTGGCGATTGACGCCAAGCAATGCGCACCGGGTAAGTGGGAAGTGTTCACTCACGGCGGGCGTACCGCCACCGGTCTGGATGCGGTCGAATGGGCACAAAAAATGGAAGCTTTGGGTGCAGGCGAAATTTTGCTTACCAGCATGGATCGGGACGGTACCAAAAGTGGATTTAACCTGGCTTTGACGCGCGCTGTTTCAGACGCGGTGAACATCCCGGTTATCGCCAGTGGCGGTGTTGGCAAGCTGCAGGATCTGGCTGATGGCGTGCTGCAGGGTCATGCTGATGCGGTGCTGGCTGCGAGTATTTTTCATTTCGGCGAATACACCGTGCATGAAGCCAAACTGCACATGATGCAAAATGGCATAGAGGTGCGGTTATGAGCGCGGCGGATAACTGGCTGAGCAAGGTCAACTGGACCGAAGATGGCCTGGTGCCAGCGATTGCGCAGGACGCCAGTAATGGCGATGTACTGATGGTGGCGTGGATGAATCGGGAAGCCCTCAAACGTACGGTTGAGACGGGCGAGGCAGTATATTGGTCGCGTTCGCGTAAAAAGCTCTGGCACAAGGGTGAAGAGTCTGGGCATGTGCAAAAAGTGAAAGAAATCCGTCTGGATTGTGATGAGGACGTACTGTTACTCAAAATCGAACAAATTGGTGGTATCTCTTGTCATACCGGGCGGCATGACTGTTTCTTCCAGAAACTGGAAAATGGTCATTGGGTTGTTACTGAGCCTGTCTTGAAAGATCCGGCTGAGATCTATAAATCATGAATGACATTCTGGATCGGCTGGCTGCCACGCTCGAAGCCCGTAAACTGGGTGAACCCGGTTCATCCTACGTCGCCAGCCTGTACGCCAAGGGTCTGGATGCTATGCTGAAGAAAGTGGCAGAAGAAGCCGCCGAAACCATCATGGCGGCGAAAGACGGGGATGCGCAGAAAATCGTGTATGAAACCGCCGATTTATGGTTTCATACGATGATCCTGCTGGCCAGCCAAGGCTTGGGTCCGCAGGACGTATTGAATGAACTGGCGCGGCGCGAAGGTGTGTCGGGTCACACCGAAAAAGCCGCGCGAGAGCAACCATGAGCGAGTGCATTTTTTGCAAGATTGTGGCGGGTGAATTACCTGGCAAGAAAGTCTACGAGGATGAGGAGCTGCTCGCATTTCACGACATTCATCCGGTAGCCCCGGTGCATTTGCTGATTATTCCCAAGCGCCATATCGTTTCATTGGTCGAGTGCCAAGCGAACGACGAAGGCATGCTGGGCAGAATGTTGTTGCTTGCACCCAGACTGGCACGCGAGCATGGGTTGGACAATGGGTTTCGTACCACGATCAATACCGGTCGGGGTGGAGGGCAGTTGGTATTTCATCTGCACCTGCACGTTTTTGGTGGCGGCACGTTGCCGACACATCTTTAATCAAGGAGACATAATCATGGGCAGTTTCAGCATTTGGCATTGGCTTATCGTTCTGGCAATCGTGGTGGTCGTGTTTGGTACGAAAAAATTGCGTAACGTTGGCAGCGACGTTGGCGGTGCGGTCAAAAGTTTTAAAGATGCGATGAAAGAAGGCGAACAGGGCAAGGTTGAAGGCACTGGTACCGGCCAGACCATCGAAGGCGAAATTAAAGAAAAATCCAAGGTCTGATCTGGCCCGGATAACTTTGTACCATGTTTGATATCGGTTTTTCAGAGCTGGCTGTGATCGGCGTCGTTGCGCTGATTGTGATCGGACCGGAGCGGCTGCCCAAGGTGGCGCGTACCGTAGGGCATCTGCTCGGTAGGGCGCAGCGCTACGCGGCGACGGTGAAGTCTGATATCAGCCGGGAGCTGGAACTTGAAGAACTGAAAAAAACCGGTCAGCAGTTCCAGCAAAGCCTGCACGATACCGAAAACAGGATTGCTGAAGAAATCAGCAGCACTGAGCGTGTCATGCAGTCAATGACAACTTCTGAACGATTACACACGACTGAAACCACGGGACAGGCTGACACGCTATCCGCAGTCGACACCTACGAATCCCCGCAAGCTGAACTGCCGCTTGATGCGCCCGTTGTTCATGCTCCACCAGAATCCATCAAACCTCACGCATGAGCCAACCCGATTCGCAGGACACTTTCATCTCTCATCTGATCGAGTTACGTGACCGCCTGTTGCGCTCGGTTATCGCGGTTATTGTGGTGTTTTTAGGTTTGTTCCATTGGGCAAATGATCTGTATACCTTGCTGGCGCGGCCACTGTTGCGCGCCTTGCCGAAGGGCGGACAGTTGATTGCCACAGAGGTAACTGCGCCATTCTTCGTGCCCATCAAGGTCACCATGATGGCCGCCTTTCTGATTGCGCTACCGTATATTCTGTATCAGATATGGGCGTTCATTGCGCCCGGTCTGTATCGCCATGAAAAGCGTCTTGGTGTGCCATTGATTGCTGCCAGTGTCATCCTGTTTTTTTGTGGCATGTCGTTTGCCTATTTCATGGTGTTTCCAGTGGTATTCGGCTTCATCGCAGGGGTGGCGCCGGTTGGCGTCGCAGTGATGACCGATATCAGCAAATATCTGGATTTTGTGCTGACCATGTTCCTGGCATTTGGTATTACATTTGAAGTACCCATCGTTGTTATTCTGCTGGTCAAAACCGGCTTGGTGAGCGTAGCCAAGTTGCGTGAAGTCCGCCCCTACGTAGTGGTGGGCGCTTTCGTGATTGGCGCGATATTCACGCCGCCAGACGTGGTTTCGCAAACCATGCTGGCAGTACCGCTGTGGCTACTCTACGAGCTCGGCATTATCGTTGCTGCACTGATTTCCAGACCAGCCAAACCTGTCGCGGAGGATGCTTACAGGCCGATGACGGACGCTGAAATGGAGCAGGAGCTGGACAATGCCGGTGGTAAGCGCCGCGATGAAAAATAGCTGAATCCACGTTTAGCGTTCGATCATGACCGCCAATAGAGCGGCGCAGATTGAAATATCGGCCTTTCAATGCATTTGAAAGGCCATTTTTTTTGCACTTAAAAAGTGCAGTGTTTTTATAAATGCTCAAATATAGTGCGTTTGTTGAGTTATGTTAGCTGTATAAATACTTAACATATTGTTTATTATAAATATTAATTTTAAGAACAAAAATTGCTTATATAACGCCTTTCGTTCGGAGCTGATATGGATACGTTAAAAGATGGCAGCGATGTTTTGTTTATTTTGCTTGGCGCCATCATGGTGTTGGCCATGCATGCCGGATTTGCCTTTCTCGAACTGGGAACCGTACGCAAAAAAAACCAGGTCAACGCGCTGGTCAAGATATTGACCGATTTCAGTATCTCGAGCATTGCTTATTTTTTTATCGGGTACAGCATTGCGTATGGTGTGAATTTTTTCAGCGGTGCCGAAGCTTTAATGGCCAAAAATGGTCATGAGCTGGTCAAATTCTTTTTCTTGCTGACATTTGCTGCAGCCATTCCGGCGATTGTCTCGGGCGGCATTGCCGAACGCGCTAAATTCAACCCGCAACTCATCGCCACCTTCGTGCTGGTGGGGTTTGTATACCCATTCTTTGAGGGCATCGCGTGGAACAATCATTTTGGCCTGCAAGACTGGCTACAAGCCAATTTCGGCGCGCCATTTCATGACTTTGCGGGTTCAGTGGTCGTGCATGCCATGGGCGGCTGGATCGCATTGACTGCGGTATTGCTGCTGGGCGCGCGTCATGGGCGCTATCGTAAAAATGGTGAAATCGCCGCACACCCGCCGTCGAGTATCCCGTTTCTGGCATTAGGCGCATGGATACTCGTGGTGGGCTGGTTTGGTTTCAATGTAATGTCCGCCCAGACGATCGACAAAATTTCCGGTCTGGTCGCCGTCAATTCGCTCATGGCGATGGTTGGGGGCACACTGGCCGCGCTGCTGGTTGGTCGCAACGATCCAGGCTTTATTCACAACGGCCCTTTGGCAGGGCTGGTGGCCGTGTGTGCGGGATCGGACCTGATGCATCCGGTCGGTGCGCTGGCAACTGGAGCCATTGCGGGTGCCTTGTTTGTGTGGATGTTCACCGTCACCCAAAACAAATGGAAAATTGATGACGTGTTGGGTGTCTGGCCGTTACATGGCTTGTGCGGCACCTGGGGTGGCCTGGCGGCGGGCATTTTCGGCCTGAAAAGCCTGGGTGGTCTCGGTGGTGTGGCGTTCATGCCGCAGTTGTTGGGTACGCTGCTGGCGATACTGATCGCGCTGGTCGGCGGCTTTATCGTCTACGGCGTACTCAAATGGACGATTGGTATCCGCATGAGCCAGGAAGACGAATTCAGCGGCGCTGATCTGTCGATTCACAAAATCTCAGCCACGGCGGAGCGCGAAACCAGCTGGTAATCATGCCAAACCATAGACTTTCAGCTTTCGATACAAGGTACGTTCACTGATACCTAGCACGTCTGCCACTTTGCGCCGATGGCCCTGATTCTGAACCAGCAAGTCAGTAATGTGCCGCGCTTCCAGTTCTGCCATGGATTCACCTTTTGGTGCGGGGGGCGCCGCACTTGGGGAAGGGGGCGTACGCCGGTCAATCTCATGCGTGTGGGTGTGGCTCTGCAGTGGCGCATTGCCGCCCAGATGGATGTGCGAGGCACTGATAATGCCGTGGCTGCTCATCGCCACCGCCTTGAGCAGAATATTGCGTAATTCACGCACATTGCCGGGGAAATGATGGGCAACGAGTTTTTCCATCGCTTCATCGGTCAGTTTGCAGCGCGGCGCACCGGTTTGCGTGATGCGTTTAAGCATGGTTTCAGCCAGCGCAGGAATGTCACTGCGGCGCTCCTGCAGATTCGGCAAGCGCAGGTCAATGCCCGCGATACGGTAGTACAAATCAAGTCGAAAGTGATTCTCCTCGGCCATTTCCAGCAAATCACGGTTGGTTGCCGATACCAGCCGCACATCGGCACGCAACGTGTCTGTGCCGCCCAGGCGTCGAAATTCGCCGCTTTCCAGCACACGCAACAATTTCGCCTGCATTGTGGGCGGAATTTCTCCTGCTTCATCCAGAAACAGCGTGCCACCATCGGCCAGTTCGAATAGCCCCTGTTTGCGCCCGATGCAGCCGGTAAAAGCACCGCGTTCGTGACCGAACAGCTCGTCTTCAAACAGCGTTTCCGTGATTGATGCGCAGTTGACTGCGATAAACGGCTTGTTGGCGCGAATCGAGCGCCGATGGATATATTGCGCTGCCAGCTCCTTGCCGACGCCGCTTTCACCCAGCAATAGAATGGGTGCCTCGGATTCTGCCGCACGCGTCAGGTGGTCGAGACACGCCAGAAAGGCGGGTGATTTTCCCACCATGCGCATGTCATCGCAGTCCAGTTCATCCGAATTGGCAATATGATAAATCGCCTCACCAAGATAGCGCTGCGTACCTTTACCTTGAATTGGATGGCCTTTGATGCGCGCGTATTCAGGTCGGTTATGGCGATCAAAGTGGGTATGGATCACCTCATGTGACTGGCCAGTCTGAAACACCGCCTGGTGGGGGCAATCCTCGCCGTTCTGGTGGCATGGTACTGCAGAGCGATGCGATACCTCATGACAGGTTTTGCCCACTACTTCCTGTTGGTCCATACCGTAATTAGCGCAATATGCGCGGTTGGCGGCGACAATGCGATAGTGTTCGTCGATCAGCACAAATGGGTTTTCCTGCACATCGATTAATGACTGCAATTCAGGCGCCAACGTGGAATTCATTCGCATGTTCTCTGTCAAACTGTCATGACAGAATAGCCCAAGTCAGCTCTGATTAGTTGATTTGGCAGGAAAATAAAGCTGAAATTGATATGGAATTTTTCCTCAATCATATGCAATCAATGGCTTATAAAATCGGCATAAGATTTGCTATAACGACTTAGGGACATAACAGTACATGACACACCATAAGTACTGAATCACTTTTATCGAAATACTCTTGGAGAAAACCTCATGGCAAATATCGTCATCATCGGCGCAGGCATCGGCGGCATGCCCATGGCCTACGAAATGCGTGAAGCTGCGCGCAAGGAAGACACCGTTACCGTCATTTCCAACACCGACATTTTTCACTTCGTGCCGTCCAATCCCTGGGTAGGTGTGAAATGGCGTACCCGCGATGACATCGCCTTCCCCCTTGCACCCTACCTCAAGAAAAAGAACATCGACTTCATCCATTGCGGTGCCAAACGCGTTCACCCGGACAAAAACCAGGTTGAACTGATGGATGGCCGCAACATTGATTATGACTATCTGGTAATCGCCACCGGACCCAAGCTCGCTTTCGACGAAGTGCCCGGCCTCGGTCCGCAAGGTTTTACCCATTCCATCTGTCATATCGACCATGCCGAAAAAGCCTCGGCTGAATGGGATGGTTTCTGCGCTAATCCCGGTCCGATAGT
>DZDB01000036.1 GCA_022736605.1 Sideroxydans lithotrophicus | reverse complement strand
AACCAGGACATTTCCTCGCTGGTCGGCAAGGTGGATATCCGCAAGCTGGAGAAATATTCGCAGGATGACGTCGATGCCTACAGCTTTTCCGGCGGCCTGTGTCTTGCCAACCAGGGTTTGATGGAATTTGTCGAAATGTTCAAGGCGCCGATCAAGGTGCTGCACCCGTTGCTGACCGCCACGCAGGAAGGCAACTACAAAGGCACCGAAGGCTTCGGCGCGATTCCCTTCGACGGCGTGATACTGGCGCACAGCAACGAATCGGAGTGGACGACGTTCCGCAACAACAAGAACAACGAGGCGTTTCTCGACCGGATTTATATCGTCAAGGTGCCGTATTGCCTGCGCGTGTCAGAAGAGGTGAAGATTTACGAGAAGCTGATGCAGCACAGTTCGCTGTCGGCAGCGCCGTGCGCGCCAGGCACACTGGAAATGCTGGCGCGATTTTCGGTGCTCACGCGACTGAAGGAGCCGGAAAACTCCAGCATTTATTCCAAAATGCGCATTTATGACGGTGACAACCTCAAGGACACCGACCCCAAGGCCAAGAGCTATCAGGAGTACCGTGATTTCGCCGGGGTAGATGAGGGCATGACCGGCATTTCCACCCGTTTCGCGTTCAAGATTCTGTCGCGGGTGTTCAACTTCGACCACACCGAAGTGGCGGCCAACCCGGTACACCTGCTCTATATACTGGAGCAGCAGATCGAACAGGAGCAGTTCGCGCCCGAAACCGAGCAACGCTACGTGGCGTATCTGAAAGAGTTCTTATCTCCACATTACGCCGAATACATCGAGAAGGAGTTGCAGACCGCGTATCTGGAATCGTATTCCGAATACGGCCAGAATATTTTTGACCGCTATGTGACGTACGCTGATATGTGGATACAGGATCAGGAATACCGCGACCCGGATACCGGCGAGAGCCTGGACCGAAGCCAGCTCAACGCTGAACTGGAAAAAATCGAGAAAGCCGCCAGCATCGCCAATCCGAAGGATTTCCGTCACGAGGTAGTCAATTTTGTGCTGCGTGCGCGGGCGCAGAATCATGGCAAAAATCCAGCCTGGACCAGCTATGAAAAGCTGCGTCTGGTGATCGAGAAACGCATGTTCTCGAGTACCGAAGACCTGCTGCCGGTGATTTCCTTCAACGCCAAGGCGTCCAGTGAGGAGCAGAAGAAACACCACGATTTCGTTCAGCGCATGGTGTCCAAGGGCTACACCGACAAACAGGTGCGTCTGCTGGCCGAGTGGTATCTGCGCGCAAGGAAAGCATCATGAGGGAACGGCAGCCATGAGCCAGCTGGTCGATCGCCGCCTGTCGGGTAAAAACCGTAGCGCTGTCAATCGTCAGCGCTTTCTGCGCCGCTTCAAGCAGCAGATCCGCAAGGCAGTGACAGAGGCGGTGTCGAGCCGCGATGTGAGTGACCTGAATCGCGGTGAAAAAATCTCCATCCCGGCCAAAGATTTGACCGAACCGATCTTCCACCACGGGTCGGGCGGGCGACGCAATATCGTCCACCCCGGCAACCGCGAATTCGTCAAAGGCGATCAGGCCGACCGTCCCGACAGTGGCAGCGGCAGTGGTGGCGGCGGGAGCGCGTCGGAAGACGCGGAAGGCGAGGACGATTTCGTCTTCGAATTGTCGCGCGAAGAATTCATGCAGTACTTCTTTCAGGATCTGGCGCTGCCGGACATGGTGAAAAAGCAGCTGGCTGCGGTGCCCGAAGTCACGCGTACGCGTGCCGGTTTTGTCAGCCAGGGCAATCCGTCCAACCTGCATGTGGTGCGCTCAATGAAACAGGCCATCGGCCGTCGCATGGCGATGTCGTCGAGCCCGCGCGAGGCGCTGCGCGAAGCCGAAGCAGCGCTGGCCGAATTAGAGACGCAGGGGCTTGCCGCGAGTGAAGACGCCGAAGCCCTGCGCGAGGAAATCGCCCGGCTCAAGGCACGCATTGCCGCCGTGCCGTTCATCGACACCTGGGATCTGCGTTACGCCAACCGCATCGACCAGCCCACACCAAGCAGTCAGGCGGCGATGTTCTGCCTGATGGACGTGTCCGGCTCCATGGACGAAAACCGTAAAAACATCGCCAAGCGTTTTTTCATGCTGCTCTACCTGTTTCTTACCAAGAGCTACGAACGCATTGAGCTGGTATTCATCCGTCATCACACAGTGGCCAAGGAAGTCGAAGAGCAGGATTTTTTCGCTTCACGCGAATCGGGCGGCACCGTCGTATCGAGCGCGCTGGTGCTGATGCGCGACATCATCCGCGAACGCTACCCGACGGCCAACTGGAACATCTACGCGGCGCAGGCGTCGGACGGCGACAACTGGGAGAACGATTCGCCGCGTTGCCGTGAATTGCTGATGCAGGACATCCTGCCGCTGACGCAGTATTTTGCCTATGTTGAAATCGAGGCCGAACAGCCGCAAAGCCTGTGGCGCGAATACACCCAGGTGAAGGCCGCCAGCCGGCGTTTTGCCATGCAGCGCCTGCTCACGCTGGAAGACATTTACCCGGTTTTTCGCCAACTGTTCCAGAAAAAGGTGGCCTGAAATGGAATCCTCCACGCCGCAACTTGCCTCGCGCCAGCCCCTATCAGAAGGATCGGAATGGACGTTCGAACTGCTCGACCGCTATGACCACGAAATCGGTCTGGCTGCGGCGCACTTTGGTCTCGACACCTATCCGCGCCAGATTGAGGTGATCACTTCCGAGCAGATGATCGACGCCTACGCCTCGGTCGGCATGCCGGTGGGTTATCACCACTGGTCCTACGGTAAAGGTTTTTTGTCCACCCAGAAAAGCTATCAGCGTGGTCAAATGGGACTGGCATATGAAATTGTCATCAATTCCAGCCCATGCATTGCCTATCTGATGGAAGAAAACACCATGACGATGCAGGCGCTGGTCATCGCGCACGCGGCGTATGGGCACAATTCATTCTTCAAGGGCAATTACCTGTTTCGTACCTGGACCGATGCCGAAGGCATTCTCGACTACCTGGTATTTGCGCGCAATTTCATCGCCGAGTGCGAGCAGCGCCACGGCGAAGAAGCGGTGGAAGCCATGCTCGACTCCTGTCACGCGCTGATGAACTATGGCGTGGATCGCTACAAGCGCCCGGCCAAGCTGTCGATGGCCAAGGAGCAGTTGCGCCGCATCGAGCGTGAAGATTACCTGCAATCCCAGGTCAACGATTTGTGGCGTACCTTGCCGACCCGGCAAGCTGGCGGTCAAGACCGGCAAACCAGCCGCTTCCCTGCCGAACCACAGGAAAATCTGCTGTATTTCATTGAAAAGAATGCGCCACGCCTGGAACCATGGCAGCGCGAAGTTGTGCGCATCACGCGCAAGATTGCCCAGTATTTCTACCCGCAACGCCAGACCCAGGTAATGAATGAAGGCTGGGCCACGTTCTGGCATTACACCCTGCTCAACCACCTGTACGACGCCGGCAAGCTCACCGACGGCTTCATGATCGAGTTCCTGCAAAGCCATACCAACGTGGTGTTCCAGCCGCCGTTTTATAGCCGTGGCTATAGTGGCATCAACCCGTATGCGCTGGGCTTCAGCATGTTCCAGGATTTACGCCGCATCTGCGAACAGCCGACGGATGAAGACCGACGCTGGTTCCCGGAACTGGCTCACAGCGACTGGCGGGCGTCGCTCGACTTCGCCATGCGCAACTTCAAGGATGAAAGCTTCATCGCGCAGTATCTTTCACCCAAGCTGATTCGTGACCTGAAACTGTTTGCCGTGGTGGACGACGATACCCAGGAAAAGCTGGAAATCAGCGCCATTCATGACGATGCCGGTTACCAGGCCGTGCGCCAGCGCCTGGCCGAGCAATACAACCTCGGCAACCGCGAACCCAATATCCAGGTCTATAACGTGGACGTGTATGGCGACCGCACGCTCACCCTGCGCCATTACATGCACGAACGCCGCCCGCTGGGCGACAGCACCGACGAGATGCTGCGCCACATCGCACGCTTGTGGGGTTATAGCGTGCAGATCGAAAGCGTGGATCAGGATGGCGTGGCAAGAACGGTGGGAAGATGCGAGGTGTGAGCAGCCGGACTCATGCGGCTGTGTGGATGCGCAACCGGCAATAAAAAACCCCGCTGAGCGGGGTTTTTTATTAGCCTGACTACGGGCTTATTTCTTCATGTTTTCCGGGCCTTTGGCCTTCAGGCACTCACTCATGAATTTTTTGTGCTCGGCGCCCTTCATGCCTTTGGAAGCCGTCGCGCAGGCACCCATGGCGTTTTTGGGTTTGGCAGCAGCCGCAGCGGGTTCGGCTTTTGCTGGCGCAGCAGCGGCGGCAGGTGCGGTATCCCCGGATAAGCAGCTCTTCATGAACGCCTTGCGCTCATCGCCCTTGAGCGACTTGGCAGCGGCATCCTTGTTGCAGACGCCCATCTTGTTTTGCTGCTCAGTCTTGGCCGAAGCGGCGAAAGGCGTAGCCGCCAGAACTGCGGCCACCATCAGTGCGGTCATCAATTTGTTCATGTTGCCTCCACGTTTTGATTAAGGAAAATCAGCCGCACCACTGCGACCCGAGCAGTATAACGAATCAATCCCGGCGCCAGTTGACGCACGCAACACAGCCGTGTGAATTTTTGTGTCACGCGTGAGCGCAGCCTGTTCCCGTACAATGCGCACATGGACACGCACGCTTTTGCCAGTTTGACACCCGATACGGTACTTGACGCCGTTGACAGCCTTGGTTTGCGCACTGATGGCCGCCTGCTGGCGCTCAACAGTTATGAGAATCGCGTTTATCAGGTGGGGCTGGAAGACGACAAGCCCCTGGTGGCCAAGTTTTACCGACCCGCGCGCTGGTCGGATGCGGCGATTCTGGAAGAACACGCATTTGTCGCCGACCTGAACACACGCGAAATCCCCGTGGTGCCTGCGCTCACGCTGAATACGCACAGCTTGCACCAGCACGGCGGATTCCGTTTCAGCATCTTCGCCAAACACGGCGGACGCGCCCCTGAGCTGGATAACCGCGACACGCTGGCATGGCTGGGGCGTTTCATCGGGCGCATCCACGCGGTCGGCGCGATTGCGCCATATCAGCAACGCCCAACGCTGGATATCGACAGTTTCGGCGTTGAACCCAGCACGTTTTTATTAAGTCACGATTTCATCCCGCCTGAGCTGACTGACGTCTATCGCGGCGTGGTAGCGCTAGCGCTGGACGGCGTGCGGCGTTGTTTTGAGCGCGCTGGTTCCGTCAAGCAATTGCGTCTGCATGGCGATTGTCATACCGGCAACGTGTTGTGGACCGACGCCGGGCCGCACTTCGTCGATTTCGACGACAGCCGCATGGGCCCTGCGGTACAGGATTTGTGGATGCTGCTATCGGGCGAGCGCCCTGAGATGACGCGTCAACTCGCCGATTTACTGGCCGGGTATGAAGATTTTCACGATTTTGATCCGCGTGAATTGCATCTGATCGAGGCGCTGCGCACACTGCGCCTGATTCACTACGCCGCCTGGATCGCCCGGCGCTGGGATGATCCCGCTTTCCCTGCTGCGTTTCCGTGGTTCAACACGCAACGCTACTGGCAGGATCGCATCCTCGAACTACGCGAGCAGATCGCGCTGATGGACGAACCGCCGCTGTGGCCAGCCTAGGAGTTTAAATATGACAACCGACACCGACATCGTCGCCGCCACGCAAGCCTGGGTCGAAAAAGCCGTCATCGGCCTCAACCTGTGCCCGTTCGCCAAGGCGGTGCACGTCAAGCGGCAGATCCGTTATGTCGTGAGCGCGGCAACCACGCCCGAAGCCCTGCTGGAAGACCTGCTCAACGAACTGCGCGCCTTGCAGGACGCCGATCCCGAGCAGATCGACACCTCCTTGCTGATACACCCACAGGTACTGACTGATTTTCTGGATTACAACGACTTTCTCGATATTGCCGACGCTGCGGCGGCTGAACCGGAATTCGACGATGCGTTCCAGATTGCCAGCTTTCATCCCGACTATCAGTTCGCCGATACCGCACCGGACGATATCGAGAATTACACCAACCGTTCGCCCTACCCCACACTGCATATCCTGCGCGAAGCCAGCATTGACCGCGCGGTGGAAGCCTTCCCCGAGGCCGAACAGATTTATGAAAAAAACATGACGACGCTGAATGAACTGGGGTTGGCGGGATGGGAAAAGCTGGGCGTAGGCAAAGCCGAAAGCTGATTCAGGCTGACTCGGCCAGCCACTCCAGTACGCCGTTCCCGGCCATCCGGCCACTCGCCAGACACGCGGTCAGCAAATAGCCGCCAGTGGGCGCTTCCCAGTCGAGCATTTCTCCGACGCAAAATACGCCCGGCAGCGCTCGCAGCATCAAGCGTTCATCCAGCGCAGCAAAGCGCACGCCGCCCGCGCTGCTGATGGCTTCGTCTATCGGTCTCGTTGTGAGCAAACTTATCGGTAGTGCCTTGATGCGTGCCGCGAGCCGTACCGGATCGGCCAAATCATCGGCGCTGGCAACTTCATGCAGCAACGCGGTTTTCACGCCATGCAAATTGACCCGGCTTTGCAGGTGACTGGACAGCGAACGCGAACCGCGTGGATGGGCGATTTCCTTGGTCAGGCGCGGCAATTCCCAACCGGGCGCGAGGTCAAGATAAATGCGTGCCGAACCGGTTGCGTTAATGGTCTCGCGCAGACGCGCGGCGGCGGCATAGACCAGCCCACCTTCGAGGCCGGATTCGGTCAGCATCAACTCACCCTGCTTGCTGAAAGCCACGCCCATATGATCGGTGAAATTCAACACCACGGATTTCAGCGGCTGCCCGGCAAAACGCGTGCGCAAGTGCGAACTCCATGCCACATCAAAGCCGCAGTTGGCGGGCTGCAACGGGGCAACTTCAATGCCACGTTGCGCCAGCAGCGGTAGCCACGCGCCGTCCGAACCGAGCCGCGCCCAGCTGCCGCCGCCCAGCGCCAGTACCACCGCGTCGGCATGAACCAGCCGTTCGCCGTCGGGTGTAGCAAAACGCAGCGCGTTGTCATCCGCCCAACCCAGCCAGCGATGGCGCACATGAAATGTCACGCCAGATTCGCGCAGCCGATGCAGCCAGGCGCGCAACAGCGGCGCCGCTTTTTTATCGGTGGGGAATATGCGTCCGGAGCTGCCGACGAAGGTATCGCGACCCAGGCCACGGACCCAGTCGCAGACTGCCTCGGCACCGAAATCCTGTAGCCAGGAGGCTACTTCAGCATGACTGTAGCGCGCGACGAATTGCACGTGCGGCTCTGTGTGGGTGAGATTAAGCCCGCCGCGCCCGGCCAGCAAAAATTTGCGACCGACCGAGGGCATGGCATCGTAGACGTCAACCTGTACCCCGGCAGCTGACAGCACCTCCGCCGCCATCAGTCCGGCTGGGCCACCGCCAATAATGGCAATGCGCTTGAGCGTCGCCATGCGTGGACTGGCTTAGTCGCGTTTTTTGAACACAATGTCCCACACGCCGTGTCCCAGCCGAATACCGCGCTGCTCGAACTTGGTCAGCGGGCGGTAATCCGGGCGCGGCGCGTAGCCATCTGCGGTGTTAGCGAGCGCTGGCTCCGCTGTGCACACCGCGAGAATCTGGGTCGCGTAATCTTCCCAGTCGGTCGCGGCGTGCAGATAAGCGCCCGGTGCAAGTTTGCGTGCGATCCGGGCGACAAAATCAGGCTTGATCAAACGGCGCTTGTTGTGGCGCGTCTTGTGCCACGGATCGGGGAAAAAAATGTGCACACCCGCCAGACTGGCGTCAGGAATCATGTCGCGCAGCACTTCGACTGCATCGTGCTGAATAATCTTGAGATTGGTCAGCGCCCGCGCTTCGGTTTGCAACAGCAGGCTGCCAACACCGGGGCCATGCACCTCTATGCCGATGAAATCATGCTCGGGTTGCGCCGCCGCAATCTCGGCAGTCGCATCGCCCATGCCAAAGCCGATTTCCAGAATCTTCGGCGCCGCACGCCCAAATAAAGCCGCCAGATCGAGTGGCTGCGCGACATATTCAACCGCATAAGCGGCACGCAAGGTATCGTGCGCGCGCTGCTGGGCAATCGACATGCGTCCCTGACGCAGCACAAAACTACGAATCGGTCGCCCGACCGGGCTGGGTTTATCCGTCACGGATTAACTGCCAATCACGCCGCTGGTGGGCGAAGACGGGCTGGCAGTGTAGATTTTTTTCGGCATACGCCCGGCCAGAAACGCTTCGCGTCCGGCCTGTACCGCCTTGTTCATCGCCGACGCCATCAGCACCGGGTTTTGTGCCCCGGCGATGGCGGTGTTCATCAGCACCCCCGCACAACCCAGTTCCATGGCGATGGCGGCGTCCGATGCGGTACCGACCCCGGCATCAACGATCACCGGCACCTTGGCCTCGTTGATGATGATTTGCAGGTTCCACGGATTGAGGATGCCCATGCCCGAGCCAATCAGCGACGCCAGCGGCATCACCGCAACGCAGCCCATCTGCTCCAGCTGTTTGGCGATAATCGGATCGTCCGACGTGTAGACCATGACCTTGAAGCCTTCTTTAATCAGCACTTCGGCGGCCTTGATGGTCTCCACTACGTTTGGATAGAGCGATTTTGGATCGCCCAACACTTCGAGCTTGACCAGGTCGTGGCCGTCTAGCAGCTCGCGCGCCAGACGCAGCGTACGCACCGCGTCGTCTGCCGTATAGCAACCCGCAGTGTTGGGCAAATAGGTATATTTCGATGGCGGCAACGCATCCAGCAGGCTCGGCTGACTCGCGTCCTGACCGATATTGGTGCGACGAATTGCTACCGTGACGATTTCCGCCCCGCTGGCTTCGACCGCTAGTCGCGTCTGTTCAAAATCCTGATATTTGCCGGTGCCGACCAGCAGGCGCGAGGTATATTCGCGACCGGCGATATTTAAATTGTCCATGCGATATGCTCAATAAAGACTGCAGAATGCGCCGATTAATTTAATACCGACGCGGGAATGAAATTTAACCGCCGCCCACAGCAACGACGATTTCGAGTTGGTCACCCGAAACCAGCGCCACAGCCTCAAACTGGCTACGCGGGACAATATCGCCGTTGCGCTCGATGGCGATGCGTTTGCCAAGCAGATTGAGTTCGACCACCAGTTGTGCGACGTTGATGGGTTGCGGAAAGTGTTGGGCTGCGCCGTTAATGGTGACTTCAATCAACTTCAAATACCCTTACAATTCAAGTAGAATGCAACGGCAATTTTAGCATAGCGGGCGTCGTATAATGGTAATACCCTAGCTTCCCAAGCTAGAGCCGTGGGTTCGATTCCCATCGCCCGCTCCACCTCGCTTTAAAATTCCTAAAGATTCCCCTCGCCGTGTCGTTACCTGTCTGCAATGGCTTTTTTCGCCTGCATGGCAATGGCAGTCTGCCGCCTGACAGTTCAGGCAAAGGATACGGCATGAGCGACACACTGCAACGTAACGTATACAACCTCAACAGCTTCGACAAATCGCGCAAGACGCTGTCGCCGGCAGAGGCGTTGGCGCTGCTTCACGCGTGCCGCGACCAGGTCATTGAAGACGTATGCCGGGTATGGCAGGACAAACGCACGCCGTTGCAGGATCATCTGCTACTGCAAGCCGATCAGTCACCGACGCTGGAAACCCGTAATCTTTATCACGCGGCGCAAAATATTTTGCAGCATCGCAGCGAGGTGCTGGTGCTGGCATTGCGAAAACATTTTGTAGAAGCCTTTGAATCCCAGATACGCACTAGCGAACGCGGCAGTAATCAGGCCAAGGCTGGCGGTCTGAGTATGGAGCTATCGCTGATCGACGAGGATGACTTCGAACAGTCGCTCGCGCTGAACAAGGCTGCAGCACGCTTGCGTTACGATTCAGTAGAAGAGCTGGCTGCCTTGGATCAACGCATCGCCGCGCTGTTGCGTGACCCACACGCAAAAGAAGAAGGCAATCCGTTGGGTGCCAAAGCGATCTGTCAGGCATTTTTATCTGCCTGTGACCAGCTTGAGGCAGAAGCCAAAGTCAAGCTGGTCCTGCTACAGCAATTCGATCAACAAATTGCACGCGAACTGCCGGGTATTTATCAGCGCACCAACCAGTTTCTGGTTGGCAAGGAAATTCTGCCCACGATCCGGGTTGGCCTCAGTACGCCCAAGGAACGCAGTCCGCGCGTAAATGAACGCCATGAAACCGGCGGCGGCGCTACCACCGATAACGGCCAGGATTTATTCGCACTATTACAACGGCTGCTTGCGCAATCTGCGGGCGCATCAGTTTCCACGGGTGGTGGCATGCTGGGCAAACTGTCCACGGGTGGCAGCAATCATGTCGCAGCCAGTGAACACACGATTTCGATACCGCTGCTGACCCAGCTGCAACGCGGAGAAGCCATCAGTACGGGTGGCCTGGATCCAGCCCTGTTACATAACGGCAGCGTCAATATCCTGCACGACCTGCGCAGCTCAGGCATGGTAGCGAATGACAACCATGTTGATGCCTTCACCATCGACATCGTGGCGATGTTGTTTGACTATATTTTTGATGACCGCAGCATCCCCGACAAGCTCAAGGCCTTGATCGGTCGGCTACAAATTCCAGTGCTGAAAGTGGCGATGCTGGATAAGCAGTTCTTTTCCAAAAAATCGCACCCGGCGCGTCGCTTGCTGGATGAAATCGCTGCAGCCTCGATCGGCTGGTGTGAAGAAGGCGAGTACAACCTCAACCTGTACCAGCAAATTGACACGATTGTTCAATCCATCCTGGCAGACTTTTCTGATGATGTCAGTCTGTTTGCCAGTTTGCTGGATTCCTTACAGGCATTCATGCAAACCCAGCAGATCAACGCTGAAACGGCTGTTGAACTGTCCAGCCAGGCGCTCGAAATCGCAGAGCGCAAGGAAATTGCCAGCGTCGTAGTCGAAGATAAAATTCGTCAGGCAAGCTCGGGAAAAACATTGCCTGAGGCCATACAAACATTCCTGGCGGGGCCATGGCATCAAGTGCTGACACATGCTTTTGTGGAAACTGGCGAGGCCAGCCCGGCGTGGCAAGTACATCTGCAAACCATGCACGACTTGATATGGAGCGTCGCTGCCAAACGCAATACCGAAGATCGTTTGTCGTTGGTGGTCATGCTGCCAGATCTGCTCAAACACCTGCGCGAAGGTATGAACAGCATCCAGATTGACCCGCGCGAGCGGGAAATTGTCTTTTCCAAACTGGTGACCTGTCATGCTGATGCGGTCAAGGCTGGCTTGCAATATCAGCAGGTGGTTCAAAATAGTCCATCCCTTTCAGCGCATGACACGGCAGACAGCGTTGTCGAAATCGCCAACTACACACAAACTGAAAACGAAAGCTATGATTTGTCCGCCGTCAGTGACCCGGACGAACCGGAAGACGAGCATACGGCGTGCGCGCGCAACCTGAAAAAAGGCGTCTGGATGTCATTTCTCAATGAAGACGGCTCTGAACGCCTGGCTCGTTTGTCATGGATCAGCTCGCTACGTGGCATTTATCTGTTCACCAACAATCAGGGGCTGGAGGCGTTGACGATCGCCTTGCCACGTTTGGCAAGTCGCCTGCGGCTGGGTGAAGCACACATCCTTGAAAGCTCCCCCCTCACCGAACGTGCGGTGGAAAATCTCATTTCCAATTTACAGCCAGGTCAATAGCGGCTTGTCGCGCATTGCATCGACAGCTACACTGGGCTGATTGAATTCACCCGGATTTTTTATTGATGGCTGACTTCGCTCAGCAGTTGATTGACTGGCAAACTACTCATGGCCGTCATACGCTGCCGTGGCAAAATACCCGCGACCCTTACCGCATCTGGCTGTCGGAAATCATGCTGCAGCAAACCCAGGTCGGCACCGTCATCGCCTACTATCAAGCCTTTTTAGATCGCTTTCCGGATATCGCCAGCCTTGCCAAGGCTCATCAGGATGATGTACTGGCGATGTGGAGCGGCCTCGGTTACTACTCGCGCGCGCGCAATCTGCATGCGGCAGCACAACGCGTGATGACACACCATCGTGGCCGGTTCCCAGAAACGCTCGACGGCATCGTTGCATTGCCGGGCATTGGCCGTTCTACCGCAGCAGCCATTGCGGCCTTTGCGTTTGGTACCCGCGCGGCCATTCTGGACGGCAACGTCAAGCGTGTGCTCGCCCGCCACTTCGCCATCAGCGGTTATCCCGGCGAGAAAAAAACCGAAACGGCGCTTTGGCGACTGGCCGAATCTTTGTTGCCCGCACAGCAGATCGACACATACACCCAGGCTTTGATGGATTTTGGCGCCGGTGTGTGCACACGCAGCAAACCCGACTGCCATCAATGCCCGGTTCAAGCCGGTTGTGTCGCTCATGCCACCGGCCAGATTCACTTACTGCCTACGCCACGTCCGAAAAAAGCCTTGCCGCAAAAAACAGTACGTATGCTGATTTTGCATTGCAATGGCAAAGTAATGCTGCAAAAACGTACGAACAAGGGCATTTGGGGTGGGCTGTGGAGCCTGCCTGAGATCGCATCACAACTGGATAGCAAGCAACACTGTTTACATACCTTTGGCCTTGCAGTGACGCCCGCAGGCAGCCTGCCGTTGTTGCGACATAGTTTTACTCATTTTCATTTGCATATTGCGCCAGAAATATTCAGCGTCGCAGCCGGTTCTGAATTGACGACAGCCGTCCAGATCGACTGGTTTACACCCACTGCTGCACTGGCTGCAGGCATTCCGACACCGGTGCGGAAACTATTGCAACAGTTAACAGCAAGTGATGTGCACAGAACACCATGCTGATTGACACCCACTGCCACCTTGATGCCACAGAATTCGACGAAGATCGCGCACGCGTCATCCAGCAGGCACGCCACAATGGCGTCGCCATGATAGTGGTACCTGCAGTGCAGTGTAGCGCCTTTGCAGCAGTGCTCGCGCTGCATCAAGCGCATGCCATGTGTATGCCTGCGCTGGGTCTGCATCCGATGTATATATCCATGCACCAGCCTGAACATCTGGCGACATTACGTACAACGGTGGCGTTACAGCGGCCAGTGGCCATAGGCGAAATTGGACTGGATTTGTTTGTGCCGGGACTGGATCTGAATATTCAGGAATACTATTTTATTGAACAGCTCAAAATCGCTCGCGAATTTGAGCTGCCGGTTATTCTGCACAGCCGCCGTGCCAACGATCCGGTACTCAAGCAACTGCGCCGCTTTGGTATAAGACACGGCATAGCCCATGCTTTCAGCGGCAGCCAGCAGCAGGCGCTGGCGTTCATTAAACAAGGCCTCAAACTGGGCTTTGGTGGCGCGATGACTTACACTCGGGCGAACAATTTACGTCGCCTTGCCGCCGAATTGCCGCTGGAATCGATCGTGCTTGAAACTGATGCACCCGACATGCCACCCGCCTGGATGCCTCATCAGCGTAACAGCCCGGAACAATTGTCCAGCATCGCTAACGAGTTAGCCAAGCTGCGTAACTGTACGGCTGATATCATCTACGAATCCACTACCCGCAATGCATTGGTAGCGTTACCCGCTTTAAATGGGATGCGTGTTACTGACTGAAGGCCTTATCCAATATGGAAGCACACAATTTTTTCCTGTTACTGGCTGTTTTGTTGCTGGCGGCGCGTTTCTTGTCCGAAATTGCCATGCGCATTGGCGTACCGGCTGTTATTGGCGAACTCGCTGCTGGATTGATTATCGGGCCATCTTTATTCGGCCTGGTCAGCGCCGACGCCACAATGAAGCTGCTGGCGGAGATTGGTATTATTTTGCTGTTATTCGAAGTTGGCATGGATACCGATGTATTCCGACTTGCCAAAGCGGGCTCGAAGCCCATTGTTGTAGCGATTGCAGGCGTGGTGTTCCCATTCGGCTTTGGTTACCTGGTCAGCCATCAGATTTTTGATCTACCCTTGCTGGCCAGTTTATTTATTGCAGGTACGCTCACGGCAACCAGCATAGGCATCACCGTGCGCGTACTCACCGACCTGCAGCGCCGCAACTCCGACGAAGCCCAGATTGTTGTCGGCGCAGCTGTGCTGGACGATATCGTCGGCGTCATTCTGCTGGCATTCCTTTATCAGTTCGCCGTTTCCGGTGAAATGTCACTGATCGCGACGGCAAAAGTTGGGGCATACATTGTGCTGTTCATGTTGATTTCGCCGATAGCAGCAAAATTTATCGGTTATATCATTGCGCAGTTCGATCGCAGCGACCAGACCGCACCTGGCCTGTTATTGACCATGACACTGAGCCTGATCATGCTGTTCAGTTATCTCGCGCATGCGATCGGCGCGCCAGAGATCATGGGTGGATTTGCCGCCGGCATTGCCATGAGTCAGCATTTCCGCATCAGCCTGTCTTCACGTTTCAAGGTGCCATTTATAGATCGCATTAATCGTATTTTCGCGCCCAATCCGGCGCTTTCGCATCAGCTCGAAACACAAATGCGGCCGCTGATTCATACCTTCACACCGCTATTCTTCATCATGGTCGGGATTTCACTGAATCTCAAACAGGTAGATTGGTCCTCCGGCTTCGTTTGGGGATTGTCGGCTTTGCTGCTGCTGGTCGCGGTGGCGGGAAAACTGGTCGCTGGCTACCTTATCAAAGAACCCCGCTTGCAGCAGGCCATTATCGGCCTGTCCATGATTCCGCGCGGTGAAGTCGGATTGATTTTTGCGCAACTCGGTTATGCCAACGGCATTCTGGATGCACAAATTTATGCTGCACTACTGATCGTCATTGCGCTCACGACGGTGGTACCGCCATTCATCATCAAATGGCTATACCAACACGAGGCAAAGACATCGAATTTTGCACAAGAAAAAACATGACAATTCAGCCACAGTTTAGCCGCAGCCACATACTCTTGGGGAACGAGGGATTACAGTTACTGACCGACAAGCACATTCTGGTTGCCGGACTGGGTGGCGTCGGCTCGTATTGTGTGGAAGCACTAGCACGCGCAGGCATTGGGCGCCTCACGCTGATCGATCACGACGTGGTTGCCAGCAGCAATATCAACCGACAATTGCCCGCATTGCTTTCCACCGTAGGCAAATATAAAGCCGAACTGATGTCGCAACGCATCAAGGACATTAATCCGCTTTGTCAGGTAGAGATAAAAATGCTTTTTCTGACGCCTGAAAACGTATCAGGACATCTTCCTGACGATGTTGACTACGTTATTGATTGCATTGATTCACTTAACTGCAAGGTGGCGTTGATACAGGCTGCCGTAAACAAACAACGCCCTGTCGCATCCAGCATGGGCGCTGGCAACCGGCTGGATCCTGCCCGCGTAAAACTCGCGGATATCAGCAAAACCGAAATGTGCCCGCTCGCTCGCATCATGCGCAAGCGCCTGCACCGTAACGGCATCAAAACAGGCATACTAACCGTTTTTTCGGATGAGCCACCCTCAACCCCCTTGCCGCCTGAGCCAGTAGATGGGCCTGGGCGCCCCAGGGCAGTCAATGGCACCATCAGTTACATGCCCGCGCTGTTTGGATTAATGCTCGCAGGAGAGGTTATTCATCGCTTGCTAGGAGAAGCCGAAATCAAGACAACAGAATTTAAAGCACTGACGTCTCAATCGCCTTGCTGATCAATCACCTGTTTCTCAATCTGGCTTTGCTGTTGTACAGTTTGTTCAACTCCCTTGGCGCGCTGCAATGCCTCGCGCTGGGTATCGAACAGACGCGGACTATCCGGCGTTTTGGACACCGGCGCCTGCCTGTCGCTGCAACCGCTGACGCAAGCTAACACGGCCAGACATACCATACTCAAGCTTTTCATCTGACTTCCCCAAGCTACAACACAGCATTAAAGATAGCACTTTCAAGCTGGCCAATTCAATTCAATCCAAACCAGTAAGCGCCAACATAAGTGAATTTCTGCTGCACAAAATAAAA
>DZDB01000035.1 GCA_022736605.1 Sideroxydans lithotrophicus | reverse complement strand
CGTTTGGAAATCGAAGACGGGTCAATATCGATATGCACTATGCGACGGGCATCACGCGCAAAGTGTTCCGGTGAGCCGATCACGCGGTCGTCAAAGCGCGCACCCACAGCCAGCAGCACATCACTGTGCTGCATCGCCATATTGGCCTCATAGGTGCCGTGCATGCCGAGCATGCCGAGAAATTGCGGATCCGTCGCCGGATAGGCACCCAGCCCCATCAGGGTATTGGTACACGGATAGCCCAGCAGGCGTGTCAGCTCGGTCAATTGCCTGGCCGCATTGCTCAGCACCACACCGCCGCCTGCATAAATCATCGGGCGCTTGGCTTCCAGCAGCATTTGCGCGGCTTTTTTGACCTGCCCAGTATGCCCTTTTACCACCGGATTATACGAACGCATGTTCACCGTTTCGGGGTAAATGAATTCACACAGGTGCTGGGTGACATCCTTGGGAATATCGACCAATACCGGACCGGGACGACCGGTTGACGCAATATAAAACGCTTTCTTGATGGTGCTGGCGAGGTCCTTGACATCTTTCACCAGAAAATTGTGTTTCACGCATGGCCGCGTGATCCCCACCGAATCGACTTCCTGAAACGCGTCCATGCCAATGGCATGGGTTGGCACCTGACCGCTTATAATCACCATGGGAATCGAATCCATGTACGCAGTCGCAATACCGGTAACCGCATTGGTCAAGCCCGGGCCTGAAGTGACCAGCGCCACCCCGACCTTGCCGCTGGAACGTGCGTAGCCGTCCGCCGCGTGCACGGCAGCCTGCTCGTGGCGCACCAGCACATGCTTGAACTTGTCCTGCTTGAATATCTCGTCGTAGATGTTGAGTACCGCCCCGCCTGGGTAGCCGAACACAAATTCGGCACCTTCTTCGGCCAGGCAGCGCACGGTGATTTCCGCGCCTGTCAGTTCCATACTGTCGCCAATCCGCTTGATTTGAAGAACCTTGGATACTAATGCTTAACACCGCGCAGGTCAAAAAATCTGCACCCAATCAGGCCTCGCCACGCGCCAGTCATTCAGCGTGCTGCGTGGATTTCCTGTAAATAAGCCCGCGCCTGGTTGACCAGCTCGCCGGGCAAGCCATTCTTTTCGGCAATAATCAGACCCAACGACTGTCCAGCCACGCCAAACTCAAGCTCATACGTGGGCGTCAGATTCACGTGATCAAAGCGCATCGAGGCATTTTGCAAATAGGCATGCTGATCGGCAAAGTCCTTGAGCGGCGTCAGATGGGTAGTGACAATGCCATGCACCTTGCGCGTCGCCAATTCATTCAGTACCGCCATCGCCAAAGCGGCGCCCTCTTCCGGATCGGTGCCGGTTCCGAGTTCATCCATCAACACCAAGGTCGCATGATCGGCCTCCCGCAGGAGTTTTTTCAGGACTTCAACATGACCCGCAAAAGTCGAGAGGTGATTATGCAGACTTTGCTTATCGCCCACATCCACGATGACACGCTGGAAATCACCGATTTCGCACGCGCCTTCAGACGGCAGGTGCAGCCCACAATGCGCCATCGTCACCAATAACCCGACCGTTTTCAGCACCACTGTTTTACCACCGGTATTGGGTCCGGTAATCACCAGCATGGACTGACTGTCATCAAGATGAATACTCAAGGGCACGAGTTGCGCCAGATTTTTTTCCTGAAATTGCAACAGCAGTTGCGGATGATAGGCCTGCCGCAACACCACCCTGGCTTCATCTATCAAGGCAGGTGGACTGGCATTGAGCGCTGCCGAAAACTGCCCCGCAGCCAATGCCAGGTCTATCCAGGTGATGGCATCCACCAGACTGTTTAACGCATCAAGATGGTTGCGCACCATATCGGTCGTAGCGCGTAGCACAATTTGATTCTGCCCTTCAATCTGGCCGTTGAATGCCTCCAGACGGTTATTGTGCGCAACCGCTTCAATCGGCTCCAGCAGCACATCGCGGCCGCCCCCTATCGTGCCGCGACGCACCCCTTTTATTTTATCGGCATGGGTTGCACGCACCGCCAGCACCGCGCGCGTACCGTGCCAATGCACCCGACTGGTTTCATCAAATAACCCAACCAGTTCCGGCGCACGCATTTGTGTCTTGAGTTGGTTTTCTAATGCCTGCTTGACTTGATGGTATTGCTGATACAACGCTGCCAGCTCTGGCGTGGCGTCTTCGCGCAGCCGACCCGCCGGATTAATGGTTTTGTCCAGTACGGCACCCAGCCCGGGTACTATTTTCAATTGATCGACACGTGCCAGCAACGCTGGGTAATCCGTGGTCAATTCATACAGATTCGCACCTGTCTGCATCAGCAGACGCAGATTATGCAGTGCACTTGCTGGCAACGCTGCACCCGGCTGCGCCGCCTGACGCAGTGCAGCGCGGATATCAGGCACCTGCCCCAGACGCGGCATCCGGTAGGCGTCGACCAACTGGCGTGCGGCGGTTACTGCACGCTGCATTTCGCGCGCAATATTCAGCGTTGGGGCGGGTTCCAGATTGCGCGCTGCATCCGCCCCATAAGGCGAGAATGTCAGCCGTTCAAGAATGCGCCGTATCCCATCGAATTCAAGCGCTTTTAGATCGCTTTCCATGACCTGCCCGTAAAAAAAGCATTGATGCTAGCAAACAAGCGAAAACGCCGCCACATCGGACGGCGTTTTCTACAGATCTACAGTATGATTATTGATGCGAAGCTTCTTCAAGCGCCCGCATCACCTGATTGAGGCTGGCTTCGGTATTGTCAATGATTGCTACCAGGTTGGCCATGTTGCACACCGTAATATTGCTGCCATGCACGACCCAACCTTTGGCAGGCGTCCAGCCACGCATCTGCGAAAATAACGAAAACAGGTCGGTATTACCCGACACCATGCGCCGATACCACTGCGCAAACTGCGCCAGACGTTGCAGCATCTCGGGCGGCATGGTGCCTTCGCCCTCTTGTATGGTGCCATCATCCTGAAACCGGCAAACTGCAATTACCCCATCAAGTACCAGGATTTTTCTGAGTGGCATAATCGCCTCCTATGCCATACAGGCAGTGATGGCTGCAAACGCAGCTTCATAATCAGCGTCGCGATTTTTCACCACCACGCCACAATTTCCATTCGCCACAGCAGACCAGTCCAGCCCAACCAGCGAAAAACCCTGCAATGGCTCAAACCCTTTTTGCCCGGTCATGGCTTCCCAGCCGCGCGCCTCCATGGTGGCAACTGCGATATTGGCAATGCAGGTATGGGCTAACAAATCCAGCACCGCTGGCGTCAGTTCAGTGCCTTCCTTAATCACCTGACCGGTCAGGTCACCCTTGTCCGTATAGGTGAATGCAGCCATCACGCCCGGCACTTCCATCAGTTTTTCGAGATTCATATATCGCCTCCACTCATTCAGGTTATTGGTATGCTTCAGACCAGCTGCTCGGTAACATCACCACCGATTTTGGAATACATGGTTTTCATCACGCCATCATGGATATCACCGACTTTGGCGCGCATCACCGTCATGACGTCATTCATGACACCCTGACGATTTTCGAGCAGGCAGAAAAAATTACCCACAGCGCAAACGCTGACCTGCCGCCCGCGCACTATCCAGCCTTGCAGCGGTCGACAACCACTGTACTCGGAGAATGAGCTGAGCATCTCTGCCTGCATGCTTGCATTGAGCGTATTGGCACGACACAGGATTGACGCCATGCGGGCAAATTCATCGGTGAGATTGCCTTCATAGGTGTAACGATCACCCCGATAGGCGTATTCTCCTGCTGCGATCACACCCGGGATGGCCATGAGCTGTTTGGCGATATGCATTTTGACTCCTCCGTTTTACGCTGCAGAGTCGGTCTCTGCGCGTTGTTTGTGATGCTTTTTTGAATAGAATAGAGATTATGGAAAAAAGTGCAACTCCCCCTCTCCCACTGGCTGGCTGGTGGCGCCGGATTTCTGCCATGCTGTATGAAGCATTCCTGCTGCTGGCGCTTTGGTTCATCGCCGATTACCTGTTTATAGCGTTGACGCACAACGTCCATTCACCGTTTGAAAAAATTGCCCTGCAGCTGTATTTGCTGCTGGTAACGGCCACGTACTTCATCTGGTTCTGGATGCGCGGGCAAACCCTGGCCATGAAAACCTGGCGCATCCGGGTGGTCAATACAGCAGGTGGTGCCATCACCTTTCAGCAAGCGCTCAGGCGCTTTGCAGTGGCAACGGTATTGATTGGCGTCAGCCAGATATGGGGATTATTTGATCGCGACCGGCTATTCCTGCATGACCGGCTCAGCGGTACGCGCCTGGTCAGAACCGACGTCTGAATTATTGGCGTTGCGCCTTGCGGATCAGCACCACCGCCAGGATCAAAAACAGCACCGTGGGCAGCGCGGCGCTGAGCAGGGGTGGCCAGTCATTGAGCAAGCCCAGATAGGCAAACAGCCGGTTGAGCAGGTGATAGCCCAGCCCCACCATGATGCCGCCGAGAATCCGGGTGCTGACGCCGCCGGCGCGTGGTCGATGATACGCAAATGGCAATGCAAGCAGCAGCATCACCGGCGCGGCGAGCGGGTAGAACAACTTGCTCCACAACGCTATTTCGTAGCGTTCCGTGGTTTGTTTGTTTCTGCGCAAATGCTCAATATACGACCATAAATTAACGGCCGACATTTTTTCCGGTGCGATCAGCAGCACACTCATCACCCCCGGCGTCAATACCGAGCGCCATAACGAATCCGGCGCCTGCGTGACATTGACATCATCGCCATTGAAACGGGTATCGGTAATGCCGCTCAGCTTCCATTGATTATTACGTTGATAGTCACCCCGCGCAGCATGGCGGATTGCCTGCAGGCGAAAATCAGTATCGAATTCATACATATTGATATCGCGTAGCTGGATGTCCGGCGTGACCTCGCGAATATTGATGAAATCCTGACCATCTCTGACCCATAAACCTGAACGGAACGACTGCGCGACCAGCCGATTCGTGGCCTTGAGTTTGATCTGCTGGGCATAACGTTCGCTAGCGGGCGCAATAAATTCACCAAAAGTAAACGTCAACAGCGCAAACAGCAGCCCCACCAGCATCAAATACAGCGCCACTTTTGCCATCGACACGCCAGAGACCAGCATGATGGTAAATTCCGAATTTGCCACCAGCCGCGATAACGCAAAAATGGTACCGATCAGCGCTGCAACCGGCAACAGATCGTAAATATGCCCTGGCAGACTCAAGCCCACAAACGCCAGGATATTGAGCAGACCATAGCCACCCTTGAGCGAGCCGAGTTCCTGAATCAGGTCGAAAAATGCAAACAGCGTCGCCAGTGCAGTAAACACGAACAGCGTGTTCAGCAGTACCTCAGACGCCAGATAACGCGGCAGTATCTTCATGCGCCACGCCGCCAGAACGGGCGCAAGCTAATGCGCTGGTAGAACATCAGCAGCAACACCCCGAGCATAATCAGATGGACGCCCCACATGCCCACCAGACTGGATATCCGACCCTGCGCCACCCAGGCCTGCGACACACCCAGCAGGTTGTTGTAAATGACATAAACCAGCAACGCCACGATCAGGCTGAACGAACGTCCGGCACGCGGGTTGACGAAGCTTAGCGGGATCGCCATCAGCGTCAAGATCACCGCGCTGATAGGAAAACTCATGCGCCAGTTAAATTCAGCCATATTAGCGGCGGTCGGATCGCGCAACAGTTGTGTAGTGCGCAGCGCTTTCGGCTCGAATGCCTGATGCGTGGGCAGCATATACGGCTCAACGCGCATGTAATAACGACCAAATTCAGCCACCCGGTAGCTTGCCTGTCCGGGCACCCCCTCATAACGCCGCCCCTGATCCAGCACCAGATAGCGCTCGCCGTTGGGCAGTTCGGTATGAAACCCCTCGCGCGCCACCACCACGCCCAGTTTGTTGTTCTCGATTGATTGCATGAAAATATTTTTGACGCGCGTGCCGGTCGCCGCGAACGACTCGACAAAATACACTTTGTCGCCATTGCGCGATTCAGCAAAAAGACCTGGCGAGATGGCGGATAAATCTTCCCGACTGTTGAGCATTTGCCGGTACACGTCCTTCTTTTGCAACGCCCACGGGATGACGGCCAGATTGATGAGCGCAATGGCAAAGATGACCGGCAGCGCAAAATACAGCACCGGCTTGATCCAGTCGGTCAAGCTCAGTCCGGCACTGAACCACACCACCATTTCGCTTTCACGATAGGCGCGCGTGAGCGTCATGATCACAGCGATAAACAGCGACAAAGACAGCAGAATCGGCAAAATATTCAGCAATCCAAAGCCAAGAAAGGCCAGCACAGCATCCACTGCCAGATCACCGCGCGCGGCATCGCCCAATAGACGGATGAACAGCGTGGACAGGGTGATGACGACGATCACCGCGAATACCGCCAGACAGTTGTAGACAAGTTCACGCAGCAGCGCGCGGCGAAAAATCATTATTTAAAATTAAACAAGCCAGTTGTTTTGACATTTGGACGCACACTGCAAATAATGCGGGATGCGGGTTTCGACGCAGTTGTGCCCGAAAATCCAACATTCAGACAGCGCACTCTCAAGGAGCATATCCGGTGGAATTTAGCATAAAAAGCAGCAGCCCAGACAAACAACGCAGCGCCTGCGTCATCGTCGGCGTGTACGAATCGCGCAAACTGACGCCCGCTGCCAGCGCGCTGGATACCCTGTCGCAGGGCTATCTGGTCGACCTGCTCAAGCGCGGCGACATGGAAGGCCGCCTCGGTACCACCTGCCTGCTGCACAAAGTGCCGGGCACACTGGCTGAGCGCGTGCTGCTGGTGGGGCTGGGGCGCGAGCGCGAGCTGAATGACAAAGCCTATCTTGAAGCCGTGACCGCCGCATTCAAGGCAGTGCATGGCAGTGGCGCCAGCGACGCCGCGTTTTTCCTGAGCGAACTCCCTGTGCAGTCGCGCGATCTGGCCTGGAACATCGAACAGGCCGTATTAATCGCCCACGCCAGCGAATACGAGCCGGGCACGCTCAAAAGCACGCACGACAAAAAGCCGCGCAAACTGCGCAAACTGGCGCTGTGCATCAGTGACAAAGTGCACCAGGCGATGGCCGAGACTGCGCTGAAACGTGGCCAGGCAATTGCTGCCGGGGTGGCGCTGGCGAAAGACCTGGGCAATCTGCCGGGCAATGTCTGCACGCCAACGTATTTAGCCGAACAGGCGCAGGCGCTGGCCAAGACCTACAAATTCAAGTGTGAAGTGCTGTCGCAAAAAGAGCTGGAAAAGCTCGGCATGGGGTCGTTTCTGTCGGTTGCCAAAGGCAGTCGACAACCGCCGAAACTGATCGTGATGCAGCACAATGGCGGCAAAAAAGGCGACAAGCCGGTGGCGCTGGTGGGCAAGGGCATCACCTTTGATGCAGGCGGCATCTCGCTCAAGCCCGCCGCCGAGATGGATGAAATGAAATACGACATGTGCGGCGCAGCCAGCGTGCTCGGCGCATTCCGCGCGGCGGCCGAACTGAAGCTGCCGATCAACCTCGTCGGCATCATTCCTACCTGCGAAAACCTGCCCGACGGCGACGCCAACAAACCCGGCGACATCGTCACCTCAATGTCCGGCCAGACCATCGAAATCCTCAATACCGACGCTGAAGGCCGCTTGATCCTGTGCGACGCGCTGACCTACGTCGAGCGTTTTGAACCCGCTGCAGTGATCGACATCGCGACGCTGACCGGTGCATGTGTCATCGCGCTGGGACACCATGCCTCCGGCCTGTTCAGCAACCAGGACAAACTGGCGCGTGAAATCGAACAGGCTGCCAACACATCACGCGACCGCGTCTGGCGCATGCCATTGTGGGACGATTACCAGCCCCAGCTCGACAGCAATTTTGCCGACATCGCCAATATCGGCGGTCGCGCGGGCGGCTCGATTACTGCAGCCTGTTTCCTGTCACGTTTCACCCAAAAATACGACTGGGCGCACCTGGACATCGCCGGTACCGCGTGGAAATCCGGCAAGGAAAAAGGCGGTACCGGCCGCCCGGTACCGCTGCTGGTGCACTTTCTGCTGGCGCGCGCCGGTCAGGCCGGATGACACGGGTCGATTTTTACACACACGCACCGGATAAGCTCGATCTGGCGCGCAGGCTCGTCGGCAAGGCGTATCGCCAGGGGCTGCGCGTCATGCTCTACAGCCAGGATCCACAGTTGCTGGCCGATATCGACCAGCAACTGTGGGCCACTCCCGCCACCAGTTTTCTGCCGCACTGTCTGTGTGACGCGCCGCACGCTGCGCTCACCCCGGTGGTATTGGGGATGCAAGCTGATCACCTGCCGCACGACGACGTGCTGATTAACCTGCACGCCACACCGCCCAATCTGTTCAGCCGCTTCGAACGCGTCATCGAAATCGTCTCGCTCGATGCGGCGGATCAGGACGCTGCGCGTGAACGCTGGCGTTTTTACAAACAGCGCGGCTATGCCCTGCACACCCACGACATGCGCGCCCAATGAACGACCCGACCGACCACCTGCTCGACAAGATGCAAGCGCTGATGGGCAAGCACCGCGATGCGTCGCTGGCACAGCCAGAAAGCATGCACGAAGCAGCGCAGGGCGATACCCGCTCCATCGCAGCCACACCGTTCCCGGTGCTGACCGACATCGTGCGGCGCGGCGACTTTGCCGCCGATGCGGCGATAGCACCGGTACACGACGACGCAGCGCTTGAGCCAGTATCGCCCCAGATCACGACACTATCCGAGCCGCCGGCACCGGCACTGAGCAGCCCGGAACAAGCCGAACAGCTTGCCAGCGCCGTGGCCGCGCACGTGCTCGGCATGCTCGACGGTCACTTCGAACATCAGGTCAACACCGTTATTACCCAGCGCCTGCGCCGCGTGATCGACGACAGCCTGTCCACGCTGCTGACCCAGCTCGCGCTCGATACCGAATCCATCGTGCGCGATGCGGTGCAACAGGAGCTCGCACGCCACGGCATTCACCCGTCCACGCCGCCGGAGACGCCCGCCAATCCGGTATAATCACGGCTTTCCGTTTCAGCCGACTTGCCTCATGGAACTCGCCAAAAGCTTCGAACCCCGCGACATCGAACAACGCTGGTATCAACACTGGGAACAATCGGGCTATTTCCGCCCGAGCATGGATGCCAGCCAGCCCGCTTACTGCATCATGCTGCCGCCGCCCAACGTCACCGGCACGCTGCACATGGGTCACGCATTCCAGCACACCATCATGGACGCGCTGATTCGCTACCACCGCATGCTCGGCGACAACACCCTGTGGCAGCCTGGCACCGATCACGCCGGCATCGCCACCCAGATCGTGGTGGAACGCCAACTCGATGCCAAAGGCGAATCGCGCCACAGCCTTGGCCGCGACGCATTCCTCAAACGCGTATGGGAATGGAAAGCCGAATCCGGCTCGACCATCACGCGCCAGATGCGCCGTCTCGGCACCTCGTGCGACTGGTCGCGCGAGCGTTTCACCATGGACGACGGCCTGTCCGAAGCCGTCACCGAGGTGTTCATCAGCCTGTTCAACGACGGCCTGATCTATCGCGGCAAGCGCCTGGTCAACTGGGATCCGGTACTGGGCACGGCGGTGTCTGACCTGGAAGTGGTCAATACTGAAGAAGAAGGATTTATCTGGGAGATTAATTACCCGCTTGACGATGGTTCAGGCTTCCTAACTGTTGCTACGACACGCCCTGAAACGCTATTAGGCGACAGCGCAGTGGCAGTGCATCGTGAAGACGAACGTTATGCCCACCTTATTGGTAAAAAGGTTACTCTGCCACTAACAGGGCGTGCTATTCCCATCATCGCAGATGACTATGTCGACCGTGAGTTTGGAACTGGTGTAGTAAAAATCACTCCCGCACATGATTTCAACGACTACCTTATCGCCCAAAGACATTTTCTTGATGCGTACATAGTGCTCTCGTTAGATGGACGGGTTCCTGATAAAGCAACGGTTTGGCGCACCACTCTTGACGGCGATGAAAGTGGGGTCTGGATACAACCGGAACAGTCCTTTCTTGGAACACCAGACACTCCCTACAGCTTACCAAGCGAATATGTCGGATTAGATCGCGCCGCCGCAAGACAAAAGATAGTTGCAGCATTACAAGAAAATGGACTGCTTGTCTCTGTTAAGCCGCACAAATTGATGATTCCGCGTGGTGACCGAACCCATGCGATTATTGAGCCTATGCTCACCGAACAGTGGTTCGTGTCCATGGAAAAAATGGGTGCCAGCGGCTTGCAGGCGGTGCAATCCGGCCAGCTCAAGTTCGTCCCGGAAAACTGGACTTCGACCTACAACCAGTGGCTGGAAAATATCCAGGACTGGTGCATTTCGCGCCAACTGTGGTGGGGGCACCGCATCCCGGCCTGGTATGACGAAGGCGGTAATTACTATGTGGCGCGCACCGAGGCCGAAGCCATCAAGCAGGCCGCCGGACGCCCGCTCAAGCGCGATGAAGACGTGCTTGACACCTGGTTTTCCTCAGCGCTGTGGCCGTTCTCCACCCTCGGCTGGCCGCACAAAACGCCCGAGCTGGCAACCTTCCTGCCCGGCTCGGTGCTGGTGACCGGCTTCGACATCATCTTCTTCTGGGTCGCGCGCATGGTCATGATGTCGCTGCACTTCACCGGCCAGGTGCCGTTCCGTGAAGTCTATGTGACCGGTCTGGTGCGCGACGCGCACGGCAACAAGATGTCGAAATCCAAGGGCAACGTCATCGACCCGCTGGATCTGATCGACGGCATCGACCTCGACAGCCTG
The DNA here is from genome assembly GCA_022736605.1 of Sideroxydans lithotrophicus. Lineage (GTDB taxonomy): Bacteria > Pseudomonadota > Gammaproteobacteria > Burkholderiales > Sulfuriferulaceae > Sulfuriferula. Next base: position 5,161 of record DZDB01000035.1, on the reverse strand, counting down.
ATCGCCAAACGCACCACCGGCATGATGAACCCGAAACAGGCCAACGCCATCGCCAGGCAGACTCGCGCCGACTACCCGGACGGCTTTGCCGCATTCGGCACCGATGCGATCCGCTTCACCTTTGCCAGCCTCGCCACGCATGGGCGCGACATCAAGTTCGACCTGCAACGCGCCGACGGCTACCGTAATTTCTGCAACAAACTGTGGAACGCCACGCGCTTTGTACTGATGAATTGCGATGGCCAGGACGTCGGTCTGGATGACAGCCTGCCGCTGGCATACAGCGATGCCGACCAGTGGATCATCAGCCGCCTGCAACAGGCCGAGCACGACGTTGCCAGCGCATTTGCCGATTACCGTTTTGACATGGCGGCACGCGCCGTCTACGAATTTGTCTGGGACGAATATTGCGACTGGTATCTGGAATTGGCCAAGGTGCAGATCAACGCGGGCAATGCCGATGCCGCCCGCGCCACACGCCGCACCCTGGTGCGCGTGCTCGAAGCCGCGCTGCGTATGGCGCACCCGTTAATCCCGTTCATCACCGAAGAACTGTGGCACAGCGTCGCCGCACTGGCAGACAAGCACGGCGACAGCATCATGACGCAGCCTTACCCGCTCGCCGATGAGAGTCAAATCAATGCCGCCGCGTGTGAACGCATCGCCACGCTTAAAACACTGATTAACGCCACGCGCGGCCTGCGCGGCGAAATGAACCTGTCACCCGCGCTCAAGGTGCCGATGGCGTTGGCCGGTGACGCTACCCAACTGGCCGGTTTTGCGCCCTATCTGACTGCACTGGCCAAATTGAGCGGGGTTCAAATCAGCGCCGAACTGCCCGCAGGCGACGCGCCGATTGCCATCGTCGGCGACACCAAACTGATGCTGCTGATCGAAATCGACCGCGCCGCTGAAAAAATCCGTCTGGAAAAAGAAATTGCCCGGCTGGAAGGCGAGATTGGCAAATGCAGCGCCAAGCTCGGCAATGCCAGCTTTGTCGACCGCGCCCCAGCGACGGTAGTGGCGCAGGAACAGCAGCGTCAAGTGGATTTCAAGGCCACGCTGGATAAACTACAGGATCAGCTTATCCGACTGGTCGCACAGGGCTAATCACCCCAGCGATACTGGTGACAAAACTGCGCCAGCCGCGCCGCTGCTTCATCACGTTCAAAGAAGCGGTCGGCGCGATTCAGGCGCGCCTGATCGCGCTCATCGGCACTGCCGCCAAAGCAGAAAATCGGCACATTCAGCATCAGCGCCATGCGCACTTCACGAATCGCATCCTGCGGGTCAAACGTGTCCGTGAGCGTATCGAGGTCGAGGAAGATAAAGCGGTGCAGCAGAATGTCCTGAAATTCGCCAAGCGATTCCAGATCCAGGGTTTCAACCATCTGCCAGCCTTCAGGCACGGCGCTGCGCAGGGTGAAAAGCCAGGCTGCATCGCCGCTCATGGCGATGAATTTGCGCTGCATGCGCGCTTCGATGGTGGGTTGACTCATGTTGACTCCGGGTTGAAATGTGCTGTCTCCAGCAGGCGTAACGCCCATTCGCCAGCTTGAACAGGGTTTAAATAGGGCAGCAAATTCTGGCTTACGCTTTCCACGCCAGGCTCAACAGCATGCAAGCAGGTCTCCGGCAGCGCCGTCGCGGCCGATAGCGCGACGCGCGTGATATGACGCCCTTGTGTCAGCACGCGTACCCAGCCGTTGTCGTAATGGCGTTCGGTCAAAAAACTGCTCGCATTGAGCTTGATGCCGTGCGGCACCAGCCGCGTGCTGCTGTCGTGTTCCGGGATCAATTCGTCACGCCAGCCGTCGCGCGCTGCGCACTCTGCTTCAGTCAGCAGCGATTGATGCCAGCGCCAGCCAAACGCCTGATTGGCGGCGCGCCGGTACACCATCGACAGCCACGCACTATCCGGCAGCGGCGCATGCTCCGACCAGCTGGTGAGGGCGGTGCGCAAGGCCTCGACCAGCCACTGTTGAAAGCCCGCCGAGGGCGTTGCAATACGGCGGGCAAACTGCTCGATCGGGAAACGCAGCAGAAAGCTGGTGCCCACCAGCCCCGCCTGACCGATCGTCGCCGCACCGCTACCGGCCAGCTTGCGCCCGTGCAGCCACACGTCCTGATCTGCCAGCGAGACCGGTAAACCCGCTTCACGGTAGACCTGCAATAGCGGTTCCAGGGCGTAGGCATACCAGTCAACCGTGCGGTTCGGCAACGTGCCCAGCGGCGCAATCAGTACGGCACACGCCTGGTTGCGGTCGAGCCAGACCCCGCCGCCGCCGAGCGGGCGACGCACCACCGGCACATCGCAATCGGGTATCAGCTCCAGCGCGGCGGATTGATGCTGTCCCAGGCACAAATGCGCGTCCGGTCTGCCCCACACCACCACCGGCAAATCATCCGGCTGCATCGCCTCGGCCACGCCGGCATAAGTGGCGTGGTAATCCCACGCATTACAGCAGCCGAGGTCGATCCAGCGCGCTCTCAGGAGGCGGATGGTTCGCTGCCTTCAGTGGGTTTGCTGGCGTCAGCCTTGAAGAACTTGCCGAAGTAAAAATCGCGCCGGTTCAGCTTCTGCAATTCATCGGCTCGCGCCGCCATCCCTTCGCGCATGATTTCAACCAGGTATTGTCCCTGTTCAGCATCAAGAATATGAATTTCGTTGATCAGGTCTTCGTCGGTATCGACAAAATGCGCGGCAAAACCTTCCGGTGCCTGCACGTGCAGCAGCCAGGCCTGGCAATCCGGGTCTTCCGCATCGACTGGGCTCATGCTGATCTTGCCCAGCCAGGCCATGCGCGCTGCCTGATTGAAATAACGGATATCGAGCTTTTTGCCCTTTTTATACTTGTTCAGCTCGTTCTTGAGCGAGCCGACGTCGGTGACTTTGATGGATTTCATGGTATTGATAGCTTTCTATAAACGGTTATTGACTACTGTGAACAGGCGGGAAAGCAAACAGAATATGGACAGGATTAACCGGATTTTTCAGGATTTACATGAAAAATCTTAGATAAAAAGGGCACTGTTGACTGATGTATGATCCTGTCAATCCTGCAAGAAATCCTGTTAATCCTGTCCATTGTTTGATAACACTTATCCGGCATTACCGCGATGGCTCGCCAGCCGCTACGCCACGCAAGGTATCGCGTATTTCGTCCGGCACATCCGTAATCCGCGCAAAATGATCCATGCCCAGATTCGGCCAGCCAATGGCGATGCGATAGCGTGCATACAGTGCGTAAGTCTTGTTGCCCACCACGTAAATTTCATACGGCAATCCGGCGATGTAATCCTCGCCGCCGATTTTATAAACCCAGCGACCATCGCCCGATTGCGCATCGTTCATCGCCACACCAAACACGGCAATTTTCTTGTCTGCCATGACCACTTCATAGACCTTGGCGGTATGGTTGACGCCACGCGCCAGATTGTCACGAATGCTGTTCACCGCCGTACTGAAATCTTTCGAAGTTGCGAGCAGGTTCTTGTCGGAATCGAAACGCTCCATGCCCTGCATATAACGGTAATGGGGCAACACCTGCGCACTTTCATCGCCACCAAACCCTGCACCTTCACCCAACGCCGCTACCAGCTTTGCCTGCAAACGCGCGACCGCAGGCTGCGCTTTGGCAAACGCAGTACGGAAATACGCGCGATACCAGTAATCCGGATTCATATACGCCACCGTGCCGTCAGTCTGCACGCTGATGCGGATACCTGCCCCGACAATGCTGCTGCCACCGACGTTGTGAATGGCCTTCAATACGCCGGGATCACTTACCACCAGCACTGCGTATTCCGGCAGCCCAACCGGTTGATAACGCCCCAAAGTCGTCAACCCGGCAGCTTCGGTTTTCTGCTGCAGCGCATCCAGAACCTGCGCAAGGCTGCCGTCAGGCAGCTTGTCTGCACTCATGTAAGGCGCAATGGCCAGCGCCCAGGGCGCCCACAGCAGGAACATTATGCCAAGGAAAAAAGACTTCATATTCAAGGTTTTGAAATCAGTCATGCTTAAGGTTGTTCGCGTCTTCACGTATGGCGGGTAAACGTTCGAGCAACGCCGACAATGCTGTCTGTAGCGTCTCCCACACAACCTCCAGGTCAATATCAAAATAGCCGTGCGCAATGCGATTACGCATACCCTTCATGTTTCGCCATGGCACGTCCGGATGGCGCGCAAGAAAATCTTCGTATCCCTGCAATAACTTTGTCGCCGCCTCGCCAATGATAATCAAATTCAATATAACGGCCTGCTGGGTACGTTTATCAGCAAGAAAATCCACTTTATTCATGCCTTCAGTGTAGCTGCATGCTTGTAAAGTGGCTTCCAGCATATGATCCAGATAATCCGCAAGTCGGTTCTGTGTCATACCGGACGCGCCTCCGCCAACACCTGCGCACGAAATTTTAGCGGCAGATCGCCCGGTGTCAGCAGGTCTACCGAAACGCCCAGCAGCGCTTCAAGCTCAACTTGCAGGCCGCCCAGATCAAATAAGGTTGCGCCTGGTAGCGGATCAACCAGCAGATCAAGATCGCTATTCTCGCTGTCGTCGCCACGCAGTGCCGAACCAAACACACGCGGATTGACCGTATGAAAACGGCTCACGGCATCGCGTACGGCGGCGCGCTTGAGATCAAGCGCAGCGGATGGCTTCACGTCTATCTCCTATAAAAACCCGGCTGCACATCGCAACACCCAGCGTTAAGCAATGCGTAGTGTATTTATCGAGTCAAAATATAAATAAAAAAAGGCTGAGGATAAACCCCAGCCTGATTTTACTGCTTTTGGCAGCAAACTGCCTGTTGTTTAGCTACAGCTTACATTTTCCAGCTGTAGGCTACGCCCAGCGAGTTTTGGTACATGCTGATGGTATCGGTACCACCGAAACTCGAAGCGCCCGACACCGTGTTTTCAAACGCATGCATGTAAGCCACGGTCAGCTCGTTGCCTGCATTGGTCAGGTAGGTCATACCGAGCGTAGCGTGGTCTTTAACAATGCCAGGTGCCAGAATATTGAAGGTCACATCGCGCGACTGAACCGGGTTATCACTATGGTTATAGCCCGCGCGTAGGGTCCAGTGCTTGTTATACTGGTACTGGGCACCCAATTTCACCACGTTGATGCTGGACCAGCCGAAACCAGAAGCGTTA
>DZDB01000034.1:7872-16101 GCA_022736605.1 Sideroxydans lithotrophicus | reverse complement strand
GGGCACCTTTCGTTTGCCTTGCCTGAGTTAAACATCGCGGTGCCGCGCAATTCAAAAATCTGCGCCAAGATATTGGCGCTTTCCCTGCCAGTCGGTTGAAGTTTATCCAGCACCTGGTTGAAGTCGCCTTTGAGTAGCCAGGCGCGAGCCAGCGGGATGCGCACGCTGTCAGCGTTGATACCCAGTTGAACCGCACGGTTTAATTGGCTTTCAGCATCACCAGCCTGACCCTGCTTCAGGTATATCAAGCCCAGTAGCCAACGCGCCTGTGCGTCATTGGGGGATTTTTGCAAGGCGTTCTTAAGTTCGATGACGCTGGCTTTGAGATCTCCCTTGTTTTCGAAATCCTTGGCTCGCTGGACACGCTCTTGAGCAGTCAGATTGCTGTCGGGATTGCAGCCACTGAGTACCGGGGCGGCCAACAAGGCGAGAAGCAGCGCGGCATTTATGGGTTTCAATTGCATGATGACTCCATCAGGTGTGAATTAAGTCAGGCTTAATGTGTAGCAGTCTGTAACTGTTTGAATAGCGCGCGCGCTTCGGTTTCTTTTGAGAAGGCAACGCCACTGTCCAGCAGTCGTTGCAACTCGCCACGCGCTCGCATGGCATCGCCGGACTGCGCCAGCGCCTGGGCGTAATGGTATTGAATCTCTGCGTTATCCGGCGCTTTCGATTGCGCCTGTTGCAGCAACTGCACGGCACGCTGTGATTTGCCCTGCGTCATCAGAATGCCGGCCAGCGTATCCATCACCGCCGGATTGTTCGGTGCAGTTTTGAGTGCGCGCTCTGCGTAGTTGAGCGCACGCGGGTCTTTTGTGTTTTGCAGGCTGTACGCATAGTTGTTCAGGATCAGTACGTTGTTGGGATATTTTTGTACCAGCAGTGCGAAATTCTGATTGGCAAGTGCGTAGTTACTACGGTTCATTGCATTTTGTGCCAGGTACAGTCGGCTCTCGGTATCCGCCGGGTGTGTATTGAGCCAGTTGAGCAGACGTGCATCTGCATCGGCAGTTTTGCCCAACTGCATTTGGGCCTGATGGATCTTCACTGCCAACAGGCCGCTGTTCTGCAGTCGCCAGGCGGTTTCGTATTTAGGCAGCGCCTGCGCCGCCTGCTTCTGCTGCATCAGTACATCGCCTTCAAGCACCCAGCCTAGCGGCGCCTGCGGCAACTGCTGTTGTAGCTTGTGGGTGGTCTGGATCGCATCGGCATAGCGCCCGGCCTTGGCGTCCAGACCGATCAATGCGACTTCCGCATCGGTAAAGCCGGGCTGGATTTGCAGTGCACGATTGAGTGCTGCGCGGGTATTGTCGGTTTGCTTCAAGGTGCTGTAAGCGGTAGCCAGGCGGACTTGCGCAGCCGCTGATTGAGGCGCCATTTCAGTCAGTTTCTGAAAACTGACGAGCGCGTTGTCATTGTCACCAGCGGCCAGTTGGGCGTTGCCCAGCATATCCAGCACGGCGGGGTTATTCGGGTTGGCAATGCGCGCATCTCGCGCCAGCACCAGCGCTTTGGCAGCATCGTTTTTTCGCAGGTAATAATCAGCCTGCAACAGGCGCGGCTGGACCGCGTCCGGCGCCGCCTTGGCAGCGCGTTCAAGCCAGTTCAAGTAATCTTTTTCCTGACCCGCCTGGGCGGAGAATTGCGCCAGCGCGAGCATCGCCTGGCTGTTTTTGGCGTCGTGCTGGAGCAGGGTTTCAAAGCGTTTGCGCGCGGCAGCCGGGTTTTTATCCTGCAGATCGAGCTGCGCCAGATTGGCGGCGGCCGGGAAGAAATCCGGCTTGATCGCCAGCGCTTGCTCGAAACTCTTGCGTGCGTTGACCAGGTCTTTTTTGCCGACGTAGGCGCCACCCCGGAAATTATAGGTAAGCGGATTATTGGGTTGCTTTTTATCCAGCTGGGCAATGGCCAGCAGGGCTTTGTCGAACTGCTTGTCGCGCAGCAGTGTGACGATGAGCAGGGTGTCGGCCTGATGGGCGTTGCTGGTATCCAGGCTGGCGGCGGATTCGAGATCAGCCAGCGCGCGGTCAGCGTCGCCACTGGCCAGACGGCTGATCCCCAGCCCGGTGCGAATGGCCGCACTTTTTGGATCAATCGTGGCGGCTTTTTCCAGCATTTGATTGGCTTTTGCGTATTGCTTGTTGCGCACGTAAATATCGCCCGCCAACGCCAGAATTTGCGGATCACTGGACTGTTCTGGATTGAGCGGCTGCAAGGTTGCCAGCGCCTGATCGTTTTGCCCCAGTTTGGCTTGCGTCGCCGCCATCAGTTTGCGGGCATATACGCTGTTCGGGACTTTATCCAGCACCTTACCCAACTGGTTGGCGGCTTGTTCATACGAGCCCTGTGCGTAGTTGATTGCACCCGACAGCAACAGGCTGGGCAGGTGTTCTGGGGCGACCTTGAGCACCTGCTGCAATGCGTCGCGTGCCTCAGGCAGCTTGCCGCTACGGAACGCGATCAGGCCTTGCATGTAACGCACGGACAGATTGCCACCATCGAGTTTATTCGCCGCCTCAACTTGCTGGCGCGCCGCGTCGAATTCGTTTTTAGCCAAATAAAGCGAGGCAATACTCAAGCGCGCCGGGATGTTGCGTGGGTCGTGCTTGATCGCTGACTGGTAGGCTACGAGTGCCGCATCGGGCTGGTTGGTCAGGCGTAACAAGTCGCCCTTCATCAGCCAGGCGTCATGGTCTTCGGGCGCTTGCGCAAGTGCGATGTCGACTTCATTGATTGCCTTGTCGGGAGTGTTCTGAGTGACCGCTATGCGCGCCAGGCCAAGGTGTACTGCGGCCAGTTTGGGTGCCAGCTGCTGCGCCTCCTCGAATAACTTGGCTGCTTTGTCGGCGTCGTTCAATCCCAGTTCGGCGTTGCCACGCGCCACCAGCAACTGCGCGCGCAACATTGGCGTGGCTGAATCAGGAATGATGATCTCTTCAATCACGCGCTGAAATGCGCCCTGTCCTTGCAATGCGGTTGCCAGCGCAATGCTGACCTGATCAGCCGGATAGCCTGCATCGCGCGCGCGGCGCAGTTCTTTTTCGGCCGAGGCATAATTACCGGTACGGTTATACAACACGCCTAGCCGATAGCGCGCTTCGGCATTTTTATCATCTTTTTGCAGCGCATTCTTGAACTGGATAATCGCGCCTTTGTCGTCGCCCTTGGCTTCCAGTTGTTTTGCCTGAGCAAGGTATTGGCTGCTTGAATCACCACAGCCCGTGGTGATCAGCAAGGCCGCGAGCAAGGCAAGGTGCAAGCGCGAACGGTGTGGCATGGCGAGTCTCCCGAATACTATTTTTATACGCTGCGGAAAATTGTTAGCGACCTCAGTATATCAAGCGCGTGTGCAATCGAATCATACACAAGGACTGTGCGATTCAGGCAACAGCGTTATTTGAGGCCGAAACGATTAAGCAGGTCATACAGCGTCGGGCGACTGACGCCCAGCAATTCGGCGGCCTGTACGATATTGCCGTTGGTGCGGCCGAGCGCACGCACCACGGCGCGGCGTTCGGCTTCATCACGTACCTGGCGCAGGTTGAGTGGCTGGGATTCGCCGGCATCCGCTTTTAGTCCAAGATCCAGCGCGCTGATTTGACCGCTTTCAGCCATGATGACGGCGCGCTTGATGACGTTTTCCATTTCGCGCACGTTACCCGGCCATGGGTAGGATTCAATCGCGTCAATTGCCTCCGGGGTAAAGCCTTTGAGCGCACGGTTTTGTTGCTGGCTGAATTTTTCCAGAAACGCGTGCGCGAGCAGCGCGGCGTCGCCCTGGCGTGCGCGCAGCGGCGGAATCATCACGCTGATTTCGGACAGGCGATAATACAAATCCTGACGGAAACTGCCGGCCTGGATCAGTGCTTCGAGATTTTGGTGGGTTGCGCCGACCACACGGACATCGACTGGAATTTCGCCACGCCCACCGAGTCGCTCAATGACGCGCTCCTGCAAGAAGCGCAGTAATTTGGCTTGCAAAGGCAGTGGCAAATCGCCGATTTCGTCCAGAAACAGGGTGCCTTTGCTGGCGTATTCGATTTTGCCAACAGTCTGCTTGGAAGCACCGGTAAACGCACCTTTTTCATAACCGAACAGCTCGGACTCCAAAAGTGCGTCGGGAATTGCAGCGCAGTTGATGGCGACGAAACGCTCAGTGGCGCGAGTGGAGAGCTGGTGAACCGCACGTGCCAGTAACTCCTTGCCGGTGCCAGATTCGCCCAGTAGCAGGACGGTGGCGTTGGATGGGGCGACTTTTTCCACGGTACGGCAAACCTTGAGCATTTCTGCCGCACCGGTGACGATGCCTTGCATGGCCTCGTCCGGTTGGCGTTGCTGCAGCACACGATTTTCCTGTTCCAGTGCGTGCACGCGAAATGCGCGCGCGATAATCATGCCGAGGATCTGCGGGTCGAACGGTTTCTGATAGAAATCGTACGCGCCCTGGTTGATGGCTTTAACAGCGTTGGCGCGATCCTGGTTGCCTGTCACCACGATGATTTTGGTGGCGGGTGCCAGCATGATAATTTGCTGCAAGCTTGCCAGACCCTCTTCGGCGCTGTCGGGGAACGGCGGCAAGCCGAGATCCAGCAGTACCACAGCAGGCTCGAAGCGGCGAATCTGATTGAGCGCAGATTCACGGTCTGCGGCCAGTTGCACGTCGTAATCTTCCAGACTCCAGCGGATCTGCTTTTGCAGGCCGGGATCGTCCTCAACTACCAGCAGGATGGGTTTATGTTCGCTCAATTGGCTTCTCCGGATGAACTTGGCCAACGATCGGCGCCAAGGGGATGGTGATGTGGAAAGTGGTACCGGCGCCCGGGGTACTGGTCACGTCGATGCGCCCACCCAGTTCGGTGATGTACTCTCGGCATTCGTATGCACCGATGCCCATGCCTGAACCTTTGGTCGAATCGAATGGGCGAAACAGCCGTTCGCGGACGAAGTTGTCGTCCATGCCACAGCCGTTGTCGACGATTTGTATCAAGGCGTTTGCGTTGTCTTGCGCTAGATGGATGTCGATGTTGCCGGTGTAGGGCGTCGCTTCCAGCGCATTTTGCAGAATGTGACCAAGCACACGTTTGAGGCGTTCACGGTCGGCGGCGACGCGGATATCGGCTACGGTCACTTGCAATGCTGGTTTCAGACGATAAGCGTGTTTGTCGGCGATGATTTCGGTCAGCAATACATCCAATGCGATGGCTTGCGCGCCAACTGTCAATGAGCCACCGCCCTTGAGCTGGCCGAGCAGGCGGTTCATGCGTGCGACCGAGCTCTCAACCGTGCTGATCATGTCGTCGACGAATTCGGGATTGTGTTTGTGTTTGTCGGCGTTGCTCACCAGCAAGGATTGCTGGGCAATGAGGTTTTTCAGATCGTGCACGACAAACGCTGCCATGCGGTTGAACGATTCAAACTGGCGCGCCACGGTCAGCGCTTCGGCTGCCTCCATTTGTGCGAGATTGGCGGCGGCCTGGCGTGCGGCAGTTTTGATCAGGTCGCTGACTTCCCAGTCAAATGTGACCTTGCCGAGTGAGCGGCCAACCATCATGAAACCGATCAGTTTGTCACGCACCAGCAAGGGTGCCACCAGCCAGGCGTTCGGGATGGCGGTGATCCAGGTGGGTAACGTCAGCCCTTCATAAAGTTCAGGTTGGGCGGCGTATTGGTCAAGATTGATGACCCATTCCCGTTCAGTCAGAAATCGGGCGAATTCGCCATCGGTCGCTTCAATGCCGTCGGCTTGCGCCATATTCCAGTGCACGATACGGCTGAAATGGTGTGGGTCTCGTGCCAGCCACAACGCCCCGGACTGGCTTTCTACCAGCCCGGCAACCGCCTGAATGGCGCGGCTGCAAAGTTGTTCGCCCGGGTTACCCTGCGACAGGATGCGGGTGAAATTGAGCCATTCATCGCGGTAATCGTAGCTGTAACTGAAAAAGTGCTTGCTGAAAAATACCCGCACGCGGGCGCGTAAAGTGCCGGAAAACAGAATCGACAGCAGCATGATGAACGCGCCGAACAGGAACGCGGCTTGCAAGATGCTGCTCCACTCACCGCCGAAGGTGCGGATGTAATAGCCGGCGGCGGCCATGATGAGTAGATAAATGCCTGCGCCGAGCAGCGCCGCACTATGAAAGAACAGACGGCGCGATAAGGTGACGCGTAAATCCCAGTTTGGGTTGCGCTTGGCCGAAATGGCGATCAGTGGCACGGTCAGGGCATCGACGATGCCGCGTCCGGCCCAGATTTCGGCGTCGATATGCTGGAACAGCATGGCGTCGGCGTAAAGATAAAAATCATACACAAATAGCCCACCCAGTCCGAAGCAAAGGTATTTGATGCTCCAGCGGTCTTCGCTACGGGTGCTACGAAACAGCTGTTCAACCAATACCATGCCGGCAACCGCCAGCACCGCACGGCTGGCGGCGCCTGACAGCAGGGTGTCGAACAGCGGGATGCGCGACAGCGCATTTAAGTCAATGAATTCGCCCGCTAAAATACGCAGCATTAGCAGCGCACTGTAGGTCAGCAACACGGTGCGGCCGATGGACAATATGCGCAAGGCGCGGGTGGCGATGCCCTCGCGCTGGATCAGTACGTCGATGAGAAAATACAGCCACGCGGCATCGCGTACGAGTTCAAGCAAGGCTGCTGCGAAGCCGATGTTGTGTCCATGCTGTGCATCACTGGCGACAAAGCCCGCCCACAATGCCGACACCAGGCTGGCCGCCGCGAGTCCGGCAGTGCGTGCACGGCGCGCATCCAGCAGCGCTGCTACACCCAGCCCGGCAAACGCCAGGGCAGCCAGGGCATAGCTGATGAATGTGGCGTTCAGGCTGAGTGACATCGGCGTTATTGCCCTTTACCCCACAACACCACCTGGATGGTCTGGAACAACACCATGAAATCCAGAAACAGGGTGTGATTTTTGACGTAATACAGGTCGTACTGAAGTTTTTCGATGGCGTCTTCGACGCTGGCGCCATACGCGTAGCGCACCTGTGCCCAGCCGGTAATGCCGGGTTTGACGATATGGCGGCTGTTGTAATAGGGAATCTGTTTGCTCAGTTCATCAACAAAGAAAGGCCGTTCCGGGCGCGGCCCGACAAAGCTCATTTGCCCCATGAATACGTTGAACAGTTGCGGCAGTTCGTCGATGCGAACGCGGCGAATAAAACGTCCCACGCGCGTGGTACGGTCATCGTCCTTGCCGGCCCAGCGTGGTTTGCCGTCTTTTTCCGCATCACAGCGCATGCTGCGAAACTTGAAGATGGTGAATGGCTGGTTATGCTGCCCGACGCGTTCCTGGCGATACAACACGGGGCCGCCACTTTCCAGATAGATTGCCAGCGCAGCAACCAGCATGATCGGCAGCGTCAGTGCCATCATGAACAGGCTCACCAGCAGGTCGAAAATGCGTTTGACGGTGTCGCGCGCCAGCCCTTGCTTGAAGCCCTCAGACAGAATAATCCAGCTGGCATTGAGCGATTCGATCTGTAACTGGCCGTTTTCGCGCTCAAAGAAGCTCGACAGCTCCATCACATTGACACCGCGTAGCTTGCATTCCAGCAGTTCGGCCACCGGCAGACCGCCATCGCGGCGGTCACGCACGGCGATGACGATTTCGTCGATGTTGTATTTGTAGGCGATTGCACTCAGGCTGGTTTCATCATGCAGTAAACGCGCGTGTTCGACATAATGGTGGCTGCCCTGCAAGGGCAGATAACCGATCACGTTCAGGCTGCGGGCAGCCGGTACTGTTTGCAGGAAGTGTTCGACCTTGGCCGCGCGACTGCCGCTGCCCAATACCAGGATGCGTTTTTTAAATGAAGCATGGTTGGACCAGCGCAGAAATATGAAGCGGATTGTGATGATGCCGATGAGCGCGAAAGCGAGCGAAAACAAAAATACACCACGCCCGAGCAGAAGATCAGGAAACAGGTAAAACAACTGGCTCATCACCACGAAGCCAGTCAAAAAGCTGGCACCGATACGCAGCAACACCACGCGTGCGCCAGACATCCAGCCACCGTCATACATCCCGAATGCGGTCATGATGAGCAGCATGACCACCGAAAATAGCATCGCTTTGGGAAACAGTGGGCCGAAGGAACTGGGCGGCGTCGCACCTTGTTCAAAAAAACGTACCGTCACGCCAAGGTACATGGAAGTGATAAGTACGCCGATTTCCAGCGCCAGGAGCAAAATCAGATGCGCAGGTATGTA
>DZDB01000034.1:0-7772 GCA_022736605.1 Sideroxydans lithotrophicus | reverse complement strand
GCAAGGTGATTGTAGCGACTTATTCCGACAGCAGTGTGTCGGCGGCAGGCAGGTTTTCCTGAGTGAGTAGCGCTTCGACCTGTGCGAGTTTTGCCCGTTTCGTGACCCGATTTTCTATCTGGTTACGCGGTGCGCTGCGCAAATCGCCTTCAGGGTAGATGATGATGTTTACATCTGCATCTTCCCTGTTCAGCGTGAAGCTGGGGCGGGTACCGAGCCGCCCGGAGTGGTGCTGCCCCTGTTTGAATGGGATGTCATGCTGCATCAGGTACAGCTCAAACTCTTTTTCGTTATCGGTATACAGCAGCAGATTGATGTCCGAATGCGGCCCGGCGGTGCCGTTGAGTACCGAACCGGTCAGGTAGGGATGGTAATCCGCAAACAGGCGCATGGTGTCGAGCGCAATTTCGCGCAACTGGCGCAGCCGTAGCGGGTGCGATTCACCATGAAACAAGGCTTGATACGCTTTTAATGCCTGCTCGATTTCCTGGTTGCCAGGCAGACTGTGCCCATCTTCAATGCCCATCTGGCGCGCAGCCTTGCGCTTGGCCAAACCGAAATCCTGGATGCCGTGTTCGACCATTAGCTGCGCAGCCAACTGCGCAACGCGTTCTCGTGTCTGGTTGAAACGGCTGCTCATGGCGGACCTTTAAGGTGTAGGACTGCTACTATTATTATCTGGCTTGGTTTCAGCGGGCGTAACCGGCTTGCTGACATCGGGCGTTTCCTCTGGTACCGCCAAAGGATCGGTTGGTGTGTCTGGTGTGCTGGAACGCATTGGTACCGATTCTTCGTAGAAATATTCAGCTACGCCGGTTTGACCGGGCGAAACCGGCAGGCCACTGAGTGGGTTGATGATTGTTTGCACAACGCCGCTTGGGACGGGCGGCAGGCTCTGTGGCACACCCTTGAGTGCACTGCCCATGTATTTCATCCAGATAGGCAATGCGGCGTGCGCGCCAGTTTCACCCCTGCCCAGGGAGCGGGGTTGATCAAAACCGATCCAGGCGATGGCTACCAGACTGGATTGATAGCCAGCAAACCAGGCGTCGCGCTGATCGTTGGTGGTGCCGGTTTTGCCTGCCAGATCGTTGCGTCCGAGTTGCATCGCGCGTGCAGCTGTACCGCGTCGCACCACATCCATCATCATGCTGGTCATGATAAATGCATTACGCGGGTCGATAGCCTGGCGGAGCTTTTCCGGTGCAGTCTGGCTGATGACGTTGCCATTCTGATCAACAATGCGTTCAATCAGATAAGGTGTTGCCAGCTTGCCCGCATTGGCGAATACGCCGTAGCCGGTTGCCAGTTGTAGTGGTGTAACCGAATTGGCGCCCAGTCCCATGGTGAGGTAGGGCGGTGTGCGCGCAGCATCAAAGCCGAAACGTGTCACATAATCACGTGCATAAACCGGGCCGATGGCCTGCAAAATCCGGATGGTGGGCAAATTGAGCGATTTGGTCAGCGCAGTGCGCACACTGACGATGCCCGCGTAGGTGTCTTCATAGTTTTTCGGACTCCAGGCTTCGCCGCCGGTTTGCGCTGCCGTCAGGGTGAGCGGCGCGTCTTCTACCAGCGTGGCGGGGGTAAAGCCTTTCTCCAACGCGGCTGAATAAACGAATGGCTTGAAGCTTGACCCAGGCTGACGCCAGGCCTGGGTAACATGGTTGAATTTATTGCGGTTGTAATCAAAACCGCCAACCAGCGCGCGGATTGCACCGGTTTTTGGGTCGATAGACACCAGCGCTGCTTCAACGGCGGGGATCTGGCTAATCCGCCAGGTCTGGGTTTGCGCCAGCTTCTGGATGCGAATCAGCGCGCCGGGGCGGATTGCCAGTTTGGCGGGCGCAGTTGCGCTCAGGGCTTTGGTCACAAACTGCAAGCCTGCGCCACTGAGGGTGATGTCGCCGTAATCCTTGCTATACACCTGCACCTGTTTTGGACTGGCGCTGACCACCACGGCGGGTTGCAGGCCGTTTATCTCGATCGTGTCCTGGAGCGCGTCGTCCAGTGCAGACTGGCGTTCCGGGTCTGCCTCAGGTAGCTTGATGAAGCCTTCCGGACCACGGTAGCCATGGCGCTGGTCGTATTCAAGCACGCCCTGGCGCAACGCCTGATTGGCGGCGAGCTGATCACGTTTCAACAGGGTGGTATAAACCTTCATGCCACTGGAATAAATGGCCTCCTGATATTTGTCATACATGGTTTGGCGCACCATCTCTGCAACATAGTCTGCGTTGACGTCCACGCCATTCTGTTGTGCTTTGCGCAGTACCAGTTTCTGCGCAACGGCTTCAGCGTATTGCGCGTCATCGATGAACTTAAGTTCGTGCATGCGGCGCAGCACATACAACTGACGCAAACGCGCACGATCAAAATTGACCACCGGGTTGTAGCGCGACGGTGCTTTGGGCAGTCCGGCCAGCATGGCGTCTTCGGCAATGGTGAGTTGCTGTACCGGTTTGCCGAAGTAGGCCAGTGACGCTGCGCCAAAACCATAGGCACGTTGCCCCAGGTAAATCTGGTTCATATAGAGCGTGAGGATTTCGTCCTTGCTCAGCGCGTGCTCAATCTTGATGGCAAGCAAGGCCTCGTTGAGCTTGCGCGTAAAGGTTTTTTCGCTGGACAGAAAAAAGTTGCGTGCCACCTGCATGGTAATGGTTGAAGCGCCTTCCTTGGCGCCGCGCGACAGTACGTTACTGATTGCAGCACGCAATACGCCCAGGGTATCCACCCCGCCATGCTGATAAAACCGTTCATCTTCTGCAGCCAGAATCGCCTTGGGCAACATGGGGGGCACCGTTTTCAGGCTCACGACTGCACGACGTTCCTGACCAAATTCGGCAATCAGTGCGTGGTCTGCGGTGTACACACGCATCGGAATTTTGGGCCGATAGTCGGTCAGCGTATCGAGGCTGGGCAGATTGGGGTAAATCAGCGCGGCGGCCAGCACGATCAGTACGGTGATAATCAGCGCAAAGCCGAACAGAAGCGCAAGCAGGTACTGCCAAGTATGTTTGAACATTGCTTATAGGGTTAAATTTTAACGTGTGGCTAAAGTTCCGCACATTATAGGCGTTATCAGTATGCAAGACGAAACACTGCGTCTTGATAATAGGGTGAAAAGCAAAATTCTTTACACTTTATAAACTTGTTGTTAGGATTTAATCCGAATTATACATTCGCATCCTAACTATTAAATTAAAAAGGGATTTCCGTTGCAGTTCGATTTCTTCAAAGCGAAGTCTCCCCCTCTGATCGGTGTGGACATCAGTACGTCTGCGGTCAAAATGGTGGAAATCAGTGATGCTGGCCGCGGCCTTTATCGCATTGAGCGCTATACCATCGAGCCGATGCCGAAAGACGCCGTGGTCGATGGCAACATCGCCAAACTCGATGAAGTGGCCGACGCTATCCGACGTGCCTGGAAGGACATGGGTGCCCGCGTCAAAAATACGGCGCTGGCATTGCCTGCCGCAGCGGTAATCACCAAAAAAATCATCGTACCCGCCGGCTTGCCGGAAAATGAACTGGAAACCCAGGTTGAAGCTGAAGCTAACCAGTCGATCCCGTTCGCGCTGGACGAAGTGAATCTGGATTTTCAGATATTGGGTCCCGCGCCAAATAATCCGGGGGAAGTCGAAGTATTACTGGCTGCCAGCCGTAAGGAAAAAGTGGAAGACCGGGTTGCTGCGGCAGAGGCGGCTGGCCTTAAGGTGCTGGTAATGGACATGGAATCGAACGCCAGCCAGACAGTTTATGAATCTATGTTGCATTTACTGCCTGATGAGGGACAGGGTCAAACTGTTGCGTTGATCGATATTGGCGCGTCGACCATGCACATCATGATTTTCGTCGATAAACAGGCAGTTTATTTACGCGAACAATCGTTTGGCGGTAATCAACTTACACAGGAAATTCAGCGTCGCTACGGCATGTCAGCCGAAGAAGCCGAAAAGGCGAAGCGCGGTGGCGGTTTGCCGGAGAGTTATGAACCGGAAGTGCTGGAACCTTTTACCGATACCGTGGCGCTGGAAATCAACCGGGCGCTGCAACTGTTTTTCACCTCAACACCGCACCGCAAAATCGACCACATTATTCTGGCAGGTGGCTGCGCTGCCATTCCCGGGCTGGATGAAACCGTCGCCCGGCGCACTCAAGCAGCGACGCTGGTGGCCAACCCATTTGCCAATATGGCGGTGTCGAGCAAGGTACAGCCGGGTCGGCTGGCGGTTGACGCACCGGCGCTGATCGTTGCGTGTGGACTGGCGATGAGGAGGTTTGATCCAGCATGATACGCATTAACCTACTCCCTCACCGTGAAGTACGTCGCGCGGCGCGTCAGCAACAATTCAATCTGCTGCTTGGCGCGACCCTCTTGTCAGGCCTGGCCGTGGTTGTGCTGGGTTATCTGGCGCTGGACGCGCGTCAGAAAAACCAGGTTGAGCGCAACGAGTTCATGAAAATGGAAATCGCCAAGCTTGATAAAGACATTGCCGATATCAAGAAACTGAAAGAGCAGACGCAGTCGCTGCTGTCGCGTAAACAGGTCGTTGAAACCTTGCAAACCAACCGCTCCGACGAGGTGCATCTGCTTGACCAGTTGGTGCGCGTACTACCTGAAGGCATCTATCTCAGTAGCATCAAGCAAACCGGTGCCAGTATCAACCTGCAAGGCTACGCTCAGTCCAGCGCGCGGGTATCGACGCTGATGCGCAATCTGGATGCCTCCCCTTGGCTGGAAGCGCCTGCGCTGATTGAAATCAAGGCGGCGACGGTACAGGGTCTGCGTGCCAATGCATTCAATCTGAACGTGCAACAAACCTTGTCGCAGGCCAGCCCGGATGACAAAACCAAGCAAGGGAGCCAGCCATGAGTTTGACCATGGACGATATCAACAATATCAACCTGAAAGATCTGGCCAATGCGCCGATGGGTGCAAAAGCAGGGGTGCTGGCGGTGCTGTTTGTGGCATTGGTATTTGCTGGCTACTGGTTTCTCTGGAGTGGCCAGCTGGATGCGCTGAATACAGCCAAGCAAGAAGAAATGTCCTTGCGTGACACCTACCTGAGCAAGAAAAAACAGGCGGTGAATCTGGATCTGTATAAACAACAGTTGAAAGACATCGAGCGCGCGTTTGGTGCCTTGCTCAAGCAACTGCCGAACAAGTCCGAAATGGATGCGCTGTTGACCGACATCAACCAGGCCGGTTTGGGACGTGGTTTGCAGTTTGAGTTGTTCAAACCCGGCAGCGAGGTTGTCACTGATTTTTATGCCGCCTTGCCGATCAGTGTGCGTGTGACGGGCAGCTATCACGACCTTGGCGCGTTCGCCAGCGACATTGCGCTGCTGCCACGTATCGTGACTTTGCATGACGTCGATATTACGCCAGACAAGGACGGTAACCTGGCGATGAATGCCACCATTAAAACCTACCGCTATCTGGACGACAGCGAACTCGAAGCGCAGAAGAAAGGGGCTAAAAAATGAAGCGCCTCTTATCCATCACGCTATTGCTGAGCCTCGCTGCCTGCGGTGGCAACGGTCATGAAGACCTGGATCAGTTCATTCAGGCGTCCGGTGCCAATATGCGCGGCAAGGTAGACCCGTTACCTGAAGTCAAACCGTATCAGCCATTTACCTACGCTGCGTTTGATCTGTCGGATCCGTTCAAGCCGCGCAAGCTGAAGATGTCGCAGGGTGGCGGTGGCTTGCAACCGGATATGAACCGGGTCAAACAGCCGCTTGAGGCTTACGCGTTGGAAAGCCTGAAAATGGTAGGTGTGCTGAAGCAGAAAGGCGAGATCTTTGCCATCATCAAAGCGCCTGATAACGCCATTTATCGCATTAAAAAAGGCAACTATGTGGGTCAGAATTTTGGTCAGGTAACTGCGATTGGCGATACCGATGTCAAGCTCAAGGAAATCGTGCAGGATAGCGGCGGCGACTGGGCCGAACGCGACAGCACGCTGACCTTGCAGGAACAATAAGTAAATAGAGGTGTACATGAAAACCACGACTTGCCTAACACAACGCCTGTTTGCATCATTTGCACTGGCACTCGCATTGATTACTTCGGCCATGGTGGCCCGCGCCGCTGATCCGGGCAGTGTGAGCAACAGCGTGCAGAGTCTCGATTTTTCAACCCTGCAGGGTGGCAAGATCTTGCTCCGGGTGGGCATGAAAAATCCACCCAAAACCACGCCAGCGGGGTTTAGCATCAATAACCCGCCGCGCATCGCGCTGGATCTGACCGATACCAGCAATGGCCTGGACAAAAATACTATCAACGTGAATCAGGGGCCGCTGCGCAACGTCAATGTAGTGCAGGCTGGTAATCGCACGCGTCTGGTGCTGAATCTGTCGAAAACCTCGCAATATGACACACGCATTGACGGCAATGCGCTGCTGATTACGGTGCAGGAATCCGGCACGCAGGCGAGCGATGTTGGTTCGCGTTTTGCTGAAGCCCAGCCCAGCGCCGCCAAGCACAGTATCCGTGACATCGATTTCCGGCGCGGTGCCAGCGGTGATGGGCGCGTCGTGGTGACCTTGTCCGATAGCACCACTGGTATTGATATCCGCAAACAGGGCGCAGGCTTGAATATCGATTTCATCAATGCAGACGCGCCTGCCAACCTGCAACGCCGACTCGACGTCAACGATTTTGCCACCCCGGTGCAATTCATCGACACGCAATCACGCGGCGGCAATGTGCGCATGTCGGTGCAGCCCAAGGGCGACTACGAATACTCGGCTTATCAGACCGATAACCAGTTCATTCTGGAAGTGCGCGCCAAGGCAGTCGACGCAAGCAAGGTGGGCGATGGCAAACCGAAATATACCGGCGAAAAACTTTCGCTCAATTTCCAGAACGTCGAAGTACGTTCGGTGCTGCAAGTCATCGCTGACTTCACCGGCCTGAACATCATCACCAGCGATACCGTTACCGGCAACCTGACGCTGCGCCTGAAAGACGTGCCGTGGGATCAGGCGCTCGACATCATCATGCAGAGCAAAGGGCTGGATAAGCGTGTCAACGGCAATGTGATCTGGGTTGCGCCGAAAGACGAGTTGGTCGCCAAGGAAAAAGCCGAACTGGAGTCACGTGAAAGTACGCGAGCGTTAGAACCGCTGGTGCTCAAACGGTATCAGCTGAATTATCTGCGCGCTGACCAGGCATCACGTATCTTACTCGGGCAAGCTGCTGCGCCCGGTGATAACGGCGAGGACGTAACGTGTTCGGCGCAGGCGCAAGGCGTCAAGGCAACGCAGCAAACAACCGCAGCGCCTGTCGCAGTGAGCGCCACAGGCACCTCAGGAACCAACCGTATCATTTCCGCACGCGGCACGGCTTCGTCTGAACCACAGACCAACACCCTGCTGATTAACGATACCGCCAGCAAGCAGGCCGAAATTGCCGAGATGCTGAACCTGATCGACGTGCCGGCACGGCAGGTCATGATCGAAGCGCGTGTCGTGGTGGCGGATGACGGTTTCAGTCGCCAACTCGGTGTGCGGTTTGGTGTGAAAGGCTCCAACACCGTTGATAACAGCGTGATCGGCCTGTCCAACAGCGCTGCGAATGCGGCCAGCACCGGTGGGTCGGTTGCACCCTTCAACGTTGATTTGCCAGTGGCAGGTGCAGCAGGCACTTTAGGGCTGTCGCTGCTGAATCTGGGTCGGGGCAATCTGATCAGTCTGGAATTGTCCGCGCTGGAAGCCGATAACCGCGGCAAGATCATCTCCAGCCCGCGGGTGATTACCGCCAA
>DZDB01000033.1 GCA_022736605.1 Sideroxydans lithotrophicus | reverse complement strand
TTGCCATAGAATGACTATGGCGGCGCAACCGCGCCTTGCAGCTGACCCATCAGGGACTCGCTGTAAGTGCCGTTTAGTGTGAAACAGTACACAAGCGACAAGGGCATCCGTGATTTGCGTCTGTACAGGAGTGCGCCATGAGTCAACCTACCCCCCAATCCGGCTTTGCCTCACAGATAGCCATTTTGAAATATGTCAACGATCAGGCGATCAGTGCCGCGATCGAATCCACGTTGCAAAAATACAGCGTGCTGGCGGATACGCGTATCCATGTCGATACGTTTGCCGGTGGTGTTGAGTTGTCCGGTTGGGTCGACAGCGTTGCGCAAAGCCAGCTCGCGGTTACGCTTGCGGCGGATATTGGCGGCGTGGTGTACGTGGTGAATAACTTGCGTCAGCGCATGCCAGCCGACTGGTTGAGGACGCCATGAGCGGCGCAGGCAAAAAACGGGCGCTAGGCCCGTTTTTTTGCCACCATAAATAATCAGCGATTCGCAGATGCGCGCGTCAAGCTCGGGCCGCTGTAGGCGTCATCGACGCTCGTTGCGCTAGCCGATGCGACCGATTCTGCGGCTTTGGTGCTACTGGTTGCGCTTGCGCTGCCTGCACCCAGCGCTGCCACGTCACCGGCAATAACGCCGCCTTCTTCCACCATCATGGCGCCGTAGCGGATGGTGCCGGTGACCTTGCCGGTGGCGTACACCACCAGGCGTTTGCGCGCGGTCAGCTCGCCTTCAAACAGGCCACGGATTTCTGCGACGTCGATTTCTGCCTTGCCGGAAAATATCCCGCCTTCGGCGATACGGATGTCACGGCTGTTCATCGACGCTTCGACCCGGCCTTCCACCACCAGAATTTCGCAGTCGGTAATTTCCGAGCCTTTCAGCTTGATATTCGGCCCGACAATCAGCTTGCTGCCGGTTTCGGCTGGATGGGCGGGCATCGCCGGTATGGCTGTTTCGACCGTCACACTGGCCGGTGGCGTGACCGGCGCGGTTGTAGTGGTGGCATTGGCGCGGTGGGTTTCCAGTATCGAACTGGTGCCGGTACGCTCATTTTTGTTGGGGCTGGGCTGCATGAAACCTTTTAGCATGATGGGTATCCTCTCTTGGGTGTGATGGCGGCACTGCCACGGGTCAAGCTGTGATGGCAGACTGATGCCTAAACGCAACTTGCGTGCCATGATTAAACAAGGCTGTTGAATCAATCGCCTGCAAACCTGACTGCGTATCAGGACGGCAAAAAAAAACAGTTTTGTGTCGCCATCTGGCGACAAGTTAAGCGCCAAAAATGAATCAAGCTGTTTATTTTCAATTGTTTAATGGTGTCGCCCAGGCACGACAAACCGGCTTACAGGAACCCTATGCTCGAATTACGCCATCTCACCAAGTCCTATGCCAATGGCAGGCGCGTGCTCAACGACGTCTCGTATTCGCTCGCAGCGGGTGAGTTTGTCGCCGTCATGGGTGATTCGGGCGTGGGCAAATCGACCTTGCTGAACCTGATCGCCGGACTGGATGCACCCGATGCGGGGGCGATCATGGTCGATGGCGTGGACATCGCCGCGCTCGACGACAACGCCGCCACGCGATTGCGTCGTGCGCGCATGGGCTTTGTGTTTCAGGCATTTCACGTGTTGCCGCATCTGAATCTGCAGCAGAATGTTGCGCTGCCGCTGTTGCTCAATGGTGCCGATTTGAGCCGGGCTGGCAGCATGCTCGAAGCGGTCGGACTGGGCGGGCGCGGCGCTGATTTTCCGCATCAACTCTCGGGCGGCGAATTACAGCGTGTTGCCATCGCGCGCGCGTTAGTACACCGCCCGGCGCTGGTGCTGGCCGACGAGCCGACCGGCAACCTTGATCCGGATACCGCGCAGCAGATTTTACGGGTGCTGCGGGATGAACTGCGCAGCACTGGCGCGTCGGCCATCATGGTGACGCACTCGCACGCGGCGGCGGCCACCGCGGACCGCGTGCTGATTTTGAGCCAGACCGGCCTGCACGCTGCGTAATGGGCTGGGGCAAACTGAACCGCTGGCTGGTGTGGGGCGAGTGGCGCGCCTATCCGCTGCGCGCGCTGACCGCCGTGCTGGCGATTGCGCTGGGCGTGGCGCTGGGGTTTGCCATCGACCTGATCAACTCGGCGGCGTACAACGAATTCTCTGCCGCTGCGCGCAGTTTGGCCGGCCAGGCAGACCTGGAAGTGCGCGGCACCCAGCCGACCTTCGACGAGCGCGTTTATCCGATGCTGGCGACCCGCGCAGGCGTGGCGCAGGCCAGCCCGATGCTGGAACTGGAGGCCAGCGTGCCGGGACAAACCAGCGCGCTGAAAATCATCGGCGTGGACGTGTTGCGTGCGGCAAGCATGACGCCCGATCTGGTCGGCGTGGCGGCTGCCGACAAGCCCTTCGATACGCTGGCCGACGACGCGATTTTCCTCTCGCCCGCTGCGATGGCGTGGCTCAATACCCGTGTCGGCCAGCAGATTCAGTTGCGCGCTGGCAGCCGTGTGGTGAGCCTGCGTGTGGCCGGTGGGCTGGTGCGCGCCCGCACCGGGCAGCGTCTCGGCGTGATGGATATTGGCGCGGCGCAGTGGCGCTTTAACCGCGTTGGCCAACTTTCGCGCGTGGCATTGAAGCTGACCGAGGGCGTCAATCTGCTGGCGTTCAAACAGGCGCTCGCCAACGACCTGCAGGGTCGGTTGCAGGTGCTGCAAAGCGCCGACGAAACCAGCCGCAGCGCCAGCCTGTCGCGCGCCTACCGGGTTAACTTAAACGTGCTGGCGCTGGTTGCCCTGTTTACCGGCGCGTTTCTGGTGTTTTCCACCCAGGCGCTGTCGGTGATTCGCCGCCGCAGCCAGTTTGCGCTGCTGCGCGTGATGGGTGTGACACGCGCGCAACTGCTGCGCCAGGTGGCGCTGGAAGGCGGTCTGCTCGGTGCGCTCGGCGCGGCGCTGGGCATCGCGGGCGGCTATGCGCTGGCGGCGACGGCGCTGCGGTTTTTTGGCGCTGACCTGGGTGGCGGCTATTTTCCCGGCGTGCAGCCGACGCTGCAGTTTGCACCCATCAGCGCGGGTGTGTTTTTTGCACTGGGGCTGGCGGTGGCGTTACTCGGCAGCGCCGTGCCGGCGTGGGAAGCGGCGCGCGCCCCGGCCGCGCAGGCGCTCAAATCCGGCAGCGAAGAAACCGCGTTGAACCGGCTGGCGACGCCCTGGCCCGCGCTCGGTTTGATGGCCATCGGCGGCGTGTTGACGCTGGCGCCACCGATAGGCAATTTGCCGATTCCCGGCTATATCGCCGTGGCGCTGCTGCTGATTGGCGGCATTGCGCTGATGCCGCGCCTGGTCGGGCTGGTGTTTCAGGCGCTGCAAGGCGTGCCGACGCGCCGCCCGCTGGTGATGCTGGTGCTGAGCCGCCTCGCCAACGCGCCGGGTCAGGCGGCGATTGCGCTGGGCGGCGTGCTGGCGAGTTTCAGCCTGATGGTGGCGATGGCGATCATGGTGGCGAGTTTTCGCGTGTCGGTCGACGACTGGCTGGCGCAGGTGCTGCCCGCCGATGTGTATATCCGCAGCGCGGCGAGTGGCAATACCGCCGCGCTGGCGCTGGCCGAGCAAGCGCAGATTGCCGGCACGCCGGGCATCGCGCGGGTGGATTTTCTGCGCCTCTCGCAGCTCAATCTTGACCCGGCGCGCCCGGCAGTGGCGCTGATTGCACGCAACGTGGATGTCAGCACGGCGGAGCGCGTATTACCGTTGGTGCAGGCGGTCGCCGTGCCCGCCGATCGCGTGCCGATCTGGGTATCGGAAGCGATGGTCGATCTGTATGGGTTTACCCCCGGCAAAACGGTGCGCCTGCCGCTGGTCGGGCAGTGGCGCGCTGTGGTGGTGGCGGGGGTATGGCGCGATTACGCGCGCCAGTTCGGCGCCATCCAGATGCGGCTGGGGGATTATCGCCGCCTCACCGGCGACACCGCCGTCAACGACGCCGGGCTGTGGCTGCACGCGGGCACGACGCCAGCGCAGGCGATCGCCCGGCTCAAGGCGCTGCCGTTCGGCGCGGCGCTGGAATACGCCGAGCCGGGCGAGATTCGCGCGGTGAGCCTGAAAATATTCGACCGCAGCTTTGCCGTGACTTATCTGCTCGAAGCGGTGGCGATCGTCATTGGCCTGTTCGGCGTCGCCGCGACATTTTCGGCGCAGATACTCGCCCGCGCCAAGGCGTTCGGCATGCTGCGCCACATCGGCGTGACGCGCCGCCAGGTGCTGGCGATCCTCGCGGCGGAGGGCGGGCTGCTGACGCTGATGGGCATGGCGGTGGGCTTTGTGCTGGGCTGGGTCATCAGTCTGATTTTGGTGTTTGTGGTCAACCCGCAGTCGTTCCACTGGCGCATGCAGCTGCATGTGCCGTGGGGCTTGCTCGCCACGGTGGCTGCGGCGCTGCTGCTGGCAGCGGTGCTGACGGCGCTGATCGCCGGGCGCAGCGCGCTGTCGGGCAGCGTGGTGCGTGCGGTGAAGGAGGATTGGTGATGCGGATTGTATGGCTGCTGTGCTGGCTGTGGGCGTCGGGTGCGTTCGCCGCCGCGCCGGTGTTGACGCAGGTCGTGCCCGGCCAGCGGCTGAATTTTCCGGCCGATTTCGGCGCGCATCCGGATTACCGAACCGAGTGGTGGTACGCCACCGGCTGGCTGACTACGCCGGACAACAAGCCGCTCGGCTTTCAGGTGACGTTTTTTCGCGTCACCACGGCATCCGACAGCGCCAACACGAGTCATTTCGCGCCGCGCCAGCTCATCATCGCGCACGCTGCGCTGTCTGATCCGGCGCTGGGGCATTTGCAGCACGACCAGAAAAGCGCCCGCGCGGGCTTCGGGCTGGCGTATGCCAACGTGGGCAATACCGATGTCAAACTCGATAGATGGACGCTCAAACGTGGCGCTGACGGCGTGTATCAAACCCGCATCCGTGGCCGTGAATTCAGTTTTGATCTGCGCCTCACACCAAGCCAGCCGCCGATGCTGCAAGGCGACCACGGTTATTCACGCAAAGGCCCAGAACCCGGCCAGGCCAGTTATTACTACAGCGAACCGCAGTTGCGCGTGAGTGGCACGGTCACGCGCAATGGCAAACCCGTCACGGTCAGCGGCAGCGCCTGGCTCGATCACGAATGGTCAACACGCTACATGGACGCGCGCGCCGTCGGCTGGGACTGGGTCGGCGCCAATCTGGCGGACGGCGGCGCGCTGATGGCGTTTCAGATGCGCCGCGCCGATGGCAGTCCGTTGTGGGCGCACGCCAGCCTGCGCGACGCCCACGGTAAAACCACCGAGTTTGACGGCGCGGCGGTGCAGTTCAAACCGCGCCGTTATTGGCGCTCGCCGCGCACCGGCGCACGCTATCCGGTGGCAATGGAATTGCGCACTGGCTCGCTGGTGTGGCGGCTCATGCCGTTGCAGGACGATCAGGAACTCGACTCGCGCCTGTCCACTGGCGCGGTGTACTGGGAAGGCGCCACTACACTGACCCGCGACGGCCAGCCAGCCGGGCGCGGCTATCTGGAGCTGACCGGCTATGCCGGTGCGATGAAACTATGACCCCACCCCTGCAAGCCAGCCAAAAAAGCAGCCTCGCCACGCTCAAGGCGCTGTTGCCCTTCCTTGCCCCGTATCGCCGCCAGTTCGTGCTGGCCGGCATTGCGTTGCTGGTGGCGGCTGCGGCCACGCTGGCGATTCCGTATGCGTTCCGGCAGATGATCGACCTCGGTTTTGGCACGCCGGGCAGCCAGGGCGCGGCGCATATCAACAGCTATTTTCTGGCGCTGTTCGGCGTTGCCTGCGTGCTGGCGGTGGCGACGGCGGCGCGTTTTTATCTGGTGTCATGGCTTGGCGAACGGGTCACGGCGGATATCCGCAATGCGGTGTATGCGCATGTGCTGCGCCAGAGTCCGGTATTTTTTGAAACCACGCAAAGCGGCGAAGTGCTGTCGCGCCTGACCACCGACACCACGCTGATCCAGGCGCTGGTCGGCACCAGTATTTCGATGGCGCTGCGCAACAGCCTGCTGATGGTGGGCGGACTGGCGCTGCTGTTCGTTACCAGCACTAAGCTGTCGGCCATTATCCTTGTGCTGCTGGCGCTGGTGGTGTTGCCGATCGTGCTGTATGGGCGACGCGTGCGGCGCCTGTCGCGTGCGTCGCAGGACCGCATTGCCGACGCCTCGGCGCTGGCGGGCGAAATCCTGAACGCCATGCCGACGGTGCAGGCGTTTACGCATGAAATCCTCGAAACGCAGCGCTTCAGCGGCTCGGTGGAAAACGCGTTCAGTACCGCAATCCAGCGCGTGCGCGCGCGTTCGATGCTGACGCTGGTGGCGATATTGCTGGTATTTGGCGCGATTGTATTTGTGCTGTGGCTCGGCGCCCACGCGGTGATGCAGGGCAGCATGAGCGGTGGTGAACTCGGCCAGTTCATTTTGTATGCGGTGATCGTGGCCGGTGCCATCGGTGCCTTATCGGAAGTGCTGGGCGAGGTGCAGCGCGCGGCGGGCGCGACCGAACGTTTATTGGAGCTGCTGGCCGCCGAGTCGCTGGTTCAGGCGCCGTCGGTGCCGCGCAAGTTGCCGCCGCGCACAGGCAACGGCGCGGCACTGGGGTTACATGACGTAACGTTCCACTATCCATCCCGCCCGGCCAGCGCCGCCTTGCAGCAGCTGTCGTTGCAGGTGCAGCCGGGTGAAACGGTGGCGCTGGTCGGGCCTTCCGGCGCGGGCAAGACCACGCTGTTCCAGTTGCTGCTGCGGTTTTACGACCCGCAACACGGCAGCATTGCGCTCGATGGTGTGCCGATCCGCCAGCTGGATTTGCACACGCTGCGCGATGCGATTGGCATCGTGCCGCAAGATACGGTAATTTTTTCCGCCGACGCGCTGGACAATATCCGCTATGGCCGCGCCGACGCCAGCGACGCCGAGGTGATCGCGGCGGCCAAACTTGCCGCTGCGCATGCGTTCATTGAAAAACTGCCGGCGGGCTACCAGACCTTCCTCGGTGAACGCGGCGTGCGCCTGTCGGGCGGGCAGCGCCAGCGCATCGCGATTGCGCGTGCGTTGCTGAAAAATCCGCCGCTGCTGTTGCTGGACGAAGCCACCAGCGCGCTCGATGCCGAATCCGAGCGGCTGGTGCAGGGCGCGCTGGAAGCCGCCATGGTTGGGCGCACCACGCTGGTGATTGCGCACCGGCTGGCGACAGTGCAACGCGCCGACCGCATCGTGGTGCTGGACAATGGCCGCATCGTCGAAACCGGCAACCACGCCGAGCTGGTTGCGCTGGGCGGCGTGTATGCCCGGCTGGCCGCCTTGCAGTTCAACCTGACCGGCTGAAATCGCGTTGCCGCAGGTGCGGCGCGCGTGGTAGAAT
Organism: Sideroxydans lithotrophicus; assembly: GCA_022736605.1. Taxonomy (GTDB): domain Bacteria; phylum Pseudomonadota; class Gammaproteobacteria; order Burkholderiales; family Sulfuriferulaceae; genus Sulfuriferula. Next base: position 8,706 of record DZDB01000033.1, on the reverse strand, counting down.
CGCTGCCTTGGTGTACATGGTGTGCATCAAAATTCGCACAGCCGTCAATAGCTTAGGGTGCTCCGCAAGGGGTGTTGGGCGACGGCTGGAGGCTTAACCCTAAAGGAAATCATTATGTCAGTAACCATGCGTCAAATGCTCGAGGCCGGTGTTCACTTCGGCCACCAAACCCGTTTCTGGAATCCGAAGATGGCACCGTACATCTTCGGTCATCGCAACAAGATCCACATCGTCAACCTGGAAAAAAGCCTGCCGATGTTCGAGGATGCGCTGAAATTCGTGCGCAAGCTGTCCTCCAACAAGGGCACCGTGCTGTTTGTCGGCACCAAGCGCTCCGCGCGTGAAATCGTGCAGGAAGAAGCAACCCGCGCCGGCATGCCCTACGTTGACCACCGCTGGCTCGGCGGTATGCTGACCAACTTCAAGACCGTCAAGCTGTCGGTCAAGCGCCTGAAAGACCTCGAAGCCATGCTCGGCGAAGCCGATACCAAGCTGACCAAAAAAGAAGTGCTGGTGTTGCAGCGCGAATATGACAAGCTGGAGCGTAGCCTGGGCGGGATCAAGGACATGGTCGCGCTGCCCGACGCGATTCTGGTGATTGATGTGGGGTATCAGAAAGGCACAGTGACCGAAGCCAACAAGCTGGGTATCCCGGTCATCGGCGTGGTCGATACCAACAACAGCCCGGCAGGCGTGGATTACGTTATTCCGGGTAACGATGACTCCAACCGTGCCATCCGTCTGTATGCGCGCGGCATGGCCGACGCGGTGCTGGAAGGCCGCAGCCATGCGATCAACGAAATTCTGGCTGAAGGCGAAGAGTTTGTTGAGGTGGAAGCCGCGGGTACGGTAGCAGAATAATTTGGTCTACTTCAAAGAAAAGGGGCGCACGCCCCTTTTTTTGTAACATCATTATTGAATTGAGAAATTAAGGAGTTGAGCATGGCTGAAATTACTGCAGGGATGGTGAAGGAATTACGCGAGCGTACCGGTCTGGGCATGATGGAGTGCAAAAAAGCGCTCACCGAAGCGGGTGGTGACCTCGGTGCGGCAGAAGACCTGATGCGCATCAAGAGTGGTGCCAAGGCGAGCAAGGCTGCTGGCCGTATTGCAGCGGAAGGCGTGATCGGTTCGTTCATCAGTGCCGACGGCAAACAGGGCGCGCTGGTTGAAGTCAACTGCGAAACCGATTTTGTGGCCAAGAACGAGGATTTTCTGGGTTTCGCGCAGGCGGTGGCACAACTGGCTGCAGCCAGCCAGAACAGTGACGTGGCAGCAGTTGCAGCCATGACTTTGCCAGCCGGTGGCACGGTTGAAGCGTTGCGTCAGGCGTTGATCATGAAACTGGGTGAGAACCTCAGCATCCGTCGCATTGCGCTGTTCAATACCACGGGGCGTCTGGCGGTTTATCTGCACGGTGCCAAGATCGGCGTGATGGTTGATCTGGAGGGTGACGAAACGCTGGGCAAAGACATTGCCATGCACATCGCTGCGAGCAAGCCGGTGTGCGTGTCGAAAGACCAGGTGTCGGCCGATCTGCTCGACAAAGAGCGCGAAATTTACACCGCCCAGGCCGCTGATTCGGGCAAGCCTGCCGATATCGTTGCCAAGATGGTCGAAGGACGCGTCGCCAAGTTCCTTGCTGAAGTGACGTTGCTGGGTCAGCCGTTCGTGAAGAACCCGGATGTCACGGTCGAAAAGCTGCTGGCCGAGAAAAAAGCCAAAGTGAATGGCTTTACCATGTTCCTGGTGGGTGAAGGCATCGAAAAGGCTGTTGTCGATTACGCCGCCGAAGTGGCTGCGGCCGCCAAGGTCTAAAGCCATGGGCGCGCCGGTCTACAAGCGCATTCTGCTCAAGCTGTCGGGCGAAGCCCTGATGGGCGACGACAGCTACGGCATCAACCGCGACACCATCGACCGCATCATCGGCGAGGTGAAAGCCGTTGTTGATATGGGCGTGCAGGTCGCCGTGGTGATCGGCGGCGGCAACATTTTTCGCGGTGTCGCACCGGGTGCGGCAGGCATGGATCGCGCTACCGCCGATTACATGGGTATGCTCGCCACGGTGATGAACGCGCTGGCGTTGCAGGACGCGTTCCGGCGTGTTGGCGTGGCCAGCCGCGTACAGTCTGCGCTGACCATCGAGCAGGTTGCCGAACCGTACATACGCGGCAAGGCGCTGCGCTATCTGGAAGACGGCACGGTGGTGATTTTTGGCGCCGGTACCGGTAATCCGTTTTTCACCACCGACACCGCGGCGGCGCTGCGCGGGATGGAAATGAACGCGGATATCGTGGTCAAGGCCACCAAGGTTGACGGTGTTTACACCGATGATCCAAACAAAAACCCGGCCGCGACGCGCTATACCCGGCTGAGTTTCGATGAAGCGATTCAAAAAGACCTCAAGGTGATGGACGCGACGGCGTTTACCCTGTGTCGCGACCAGAACATGCCGCTCGCCGTGCTCAGCATTTTCAAGCCGGGCGCGCTGGCGCGGTTTGTCGCGGGTGGGGATGAAGGCACGCTGGTATTGAAAGGATAAAGCATGATTGCTGACGTCAAAAAAGCCACCGAACAGAAGATGATCAAAAGTCTGGAGTCGCTCAAGGCGGATCTGGGCAAAGTGCGCACTGGCCGGGCGCACACCGGCATTCTCGACCATGTGACGGTTGACTATTATGGCAATCCGACAGCGATTAACCAGGTTGCCAGCATGACGCTGATGGATGCGCGCACTATCTCGGTTCAGCCGTTTGAGGCCAAAATGGTTGGTGCGATCGAGAAAGCCATCCGCGACGCCGATCTGGGGCTCAATCCGTCGAGCCAGGGCAGCCTGATCCGCGTGCCGATGCCGGCGCTGACGGAAGAACGTCGCCGTGATCTGATCAAGCTGGTCAAAACCGAAGGCGAAGGTGCCAAGGTGGCGATGCGCAACGTGCGCCGCGATGCCAATGGCCAGCTCAAGGATCTGCTCAAGGACAAAGCCATCAGCGAGGACGACGAGCGTCGCGCGCAGGACGATATCCAGAAGCTGACGGATAAATTCATCGCCGAAATCGACAAGGCCCTCGTCGCCAAAGAAGCCGACCTGATGGCTGTTTAAGGCGCATACCATGGCGCTTTTTTCCAGCTCGACCACCGCCATTCCTGAAGCACCGCAGGTGCCGCGTCATATTGCCATCATCATGGATGGTAACGGACGCTGGGCGAAAAAACGGTTTTTGCCACGCATCGCCGGCCACAAGCGCGGCGTCGAAACCGTGCGCGAAGTCATCAAGGCGTGTGCCGAGCAGGGCGTGCAGTATCTGACGCTGTTTGCTTTCAGCTCGGAAAACTGGCGCCGCCCGCAGGAAGAAGTGTCGATGCTGATGGACCTGTTTGCGCTGGCGCTGGAGCGTGAGGTGGTCAAGCTGCACAAAAACGGCGTGCGCCTGCGCGTCGTTGGCGATCTGCTGCGCTTCGGTCCGAAACTGGTCAAGCTGATTCACGAATCCGAACACCTGACCCGGGACAACGCCAGCCTGACCCTGACCATCGCGGCCAATTATGGCGGGCGCTGGGACATCATGCAGGCAATGAACAAGCTGGTGGCGCACGCCGACCAGCCCGAACACGGTTACTCCGAAGCCGATCTGGCACCGCACCTGGCGATGCATTACGCGCCTGAGCCGGATTTGTTCATCCGTACCGGCGGCGAACAGCGCATCAGCAATTTCCTGCTGTGGCAGCTGGCGTATGCCGAGTTGTATTTTACCTCGACCCTGTGGCCCGACTTCGACACCGAGGCGCTGAATCAGGCAATTGCGTCCTATACCAGCCGCGAGCGCCGTTTTGGTCGCACCAGTGAACAGTTAGAGGCACATTAATGCTGGCCAAACGCTGGGCCACCGCACTGATTATGCTGGCAGGTTTTCTTGCCAGCCTGTTTCTGTTTTCGCCGCCCGCCTGGGCTATTTTGCTGCTTGTACTCCTGCTGTTGGGGACGCGTGAATGGGGCAAGTTGTCTGGCTTTGGAACAGCCGGGAGCGCGCTGTATGCGCTCGGCAGTGGGCTGCTGGGTGGCGCGATATATCTATTCGGCACCCATTATCATGCGTGGATTTACCTGGCTGCGACGACTTTCTGGCTGGTGCTCGCGCCGCTTTGGCTGACATTCCGCTGGCGCTTGAATCATGCGCTGCTACGCGCCGTCAGCGGCTGGCTGATTTTGGTGCCGCTGGTGCTGGCGATGCTGGATCTGCGCGCATACAGCCCGCTGTTGCTGTTGCTGCTGATGGCGGTGGTATGGATCGGCGACAGCGCGGCTTTTTTCAGCGGAAAGCGCTTTGGAAGACGCAAGCTGGCACCCGGCATCAGCCCGGGCAAAACCTGGGAAGGGGTAGCGGGTGCCTGGCTTGCGGTCACGCTGTACGCGCTAATCATTCTGCTGCTGGCGGCGTCGCAGGGGCATGTCTATGCTTTCGCCGACGCCTGGCTGCCGCTGGTGTTGCTGGCCTGGCTGCTGTTGTATCTGAGTATCCTCGGTGATTTGTTCGAGTCATGGGTCAAACGCCTGGCGGGTGTCAAGGACAGCGGTACGTTGCTGCCCGGCCATGGCGGCCTGCTTGACCGCATCGACGCCCTGACCCCGAGTCTGCCCATCGCCGCGCTGATCGTGTTGCACGGCAATGCGTTGTACCGGAGCGTGTCATGAGCGTGCGCAATCTCACCATTCTCGGCGCGACCGGCACCATCGGTGTCAATACACTCGACGTCGTGGCGCGCCATCCGGGCCGGTTCAAGGTCGTTGCCCTGAGCGGCAGCACACAGCTGGAAAAACTGGCGGCGCAGTGCCAGCAGCATCAGCCAGGCTACGCCGTGGTGATGGATGCGGCACACGCCCAGCGCCTGCAAGCCATGCTGGCGAGCGTCGCACCACGCACCGAAGTGCTGTACGGTGTCGCGGCACTCGAACACATCGCCTCGCTGCCAGAAATTGATACGGTCATGGCGGCCATCGTCGGCGCCGCCGGCTTGCGTCCGGCGCTGGCGGCGGCGCACGCGGGCAAACGCATTTTACTAGCCAACAAGGAAACGCTGGTGATGGCGGGCAGCCTGTTCATGCGTGCTGTGGCAGCCGGTGGCGCCGAGCTGTTGCCGATTGACAGCGAGCACAATGCAATTTATCAGGCGCTGCCGCGCGAATTTTGTGGCGATCTGGCGGCGTGCGGCGTGCGCCGGATTCTGCTGACGGCGTCGGGCGGACCGTTTCGCACCACGCCGCTGGCTGAGCTCGCGCAGGTCACGCCCGCGCAGGCCTGCGCGCATCCGAACTGGGTGATGGGCAGGAAAATTTCCGTGGATTCCGCCAGCATGATGAACAAGGGGCTGGAAGTGATCGAAGCGCGCTGGCTGTTCAACGCTGCACCGGCGCAAATCGAGGTGGTAATCCATCCGCAGAGCGTGGTGCATTCGATGGTCGATTATCTCGATGGCTCGGTCATCGCCCAACTCGGCAACCCGGATATGCGCACGCCGATTGCCTACGCGCTGGGCTTCCCGGCGCGCATCGAATCCGGTGTGTCCGCACTTGATTTATTCGGTAAGAATCTGAGCTTTGAAGCGCCGGACTACGCGCGTTTCCCGTGCCTCAAACTGGCGTTTGGCGCGCTTGCCAGCGGCGGCATGCTGCCTGCGGTGCTGAATGCCGCCAACGAATCGGCGGTGGCGGCGTTTCTGGCTGGGCGCGCCGGTTATCTTGCGATTCCGGCGGCGATTGAACACGCGCTGGCACGCGCACGCAGCGGCGAGCCGGACTGCCTGGACGATCTGGTCGACGCCGATACCCAGGCGCGTGCCGACGCCGATGCCTATCTTGCGGATTGTGTGGTTTAAATGACATTGCTAACGACCCTGCTGGCCTTCGCTGTTGCACTTGGCATTCTGGTTATCGTGCATGAATTCGGCCATTACACGGCCGCGCGCTGGGTCGGCGTCAAAGTGTTGCGGTTTTCGGTTGGCTTCGGCAAGCCGCTGGTGAGCCGCCGTTGGGGCAAGGATGGCACCGAATGGTCGCTGGCTGCGTTGCCGCTGGGTGGCTACGTCAAAATGCTCGACGAGCGCGAAGGCAGCGTGGCCGAGGCGGACTTGCCGCGCAGTTTCAATCGTCAGACGGTGGGTGCGCGCATGCTGATACTGGTGGCAGGGCCGGTTGCCAACCTGCTGCTCGCCATCCTGCTGTATTGGGGCCTGTTTTTGCACGGCGTGCCGGGATTGAAGCCGGTCATTGCCGAGCCGCCTGCTGCCAGTGCCGCTGCCCGCGCCGGGCTGCATGATGGCGACGTGATTCGTGCCATTGACGGCGAACCGGTCGCCAGCTGGGCGGATTTGCAGTGGGCGCTGTTGCGTCAGCTGCCTGCGCAACAGCCGTTGTCGATTGTGCTGGACAATGGCAGCACGCGCAGCCTGGATGCGGCGGGCGTGAGCATCGACGGCGAAACCGACATCGCCGCCAAACTCGGCATCAGCCTGTTTGAGCCGGTGATCCCGCCGGTCATCGGCCAGGTGCTGGCCAGTGGCGCGGGTGCACGCGCCGGGCTGCAGGTGGGCGACCGCATCGTCAGCGTCAATGGTCGGGCGCTGCAGCAGTGGGCCAGTCTGGTCAAGCTGATCCGCAGCCATGCCGGGCAGCCGCTGCAGCTGCAAATCCAGCGCGGCAGCCAGTCGATTTCCGTGCATCTGGTGCCGGAGGTGACGCAAGTCAACGGCGTGGCGGTCGGCAAACTCGGCATCGGCCCGAAAATCGAGGAGTCGATGTTCGCCGGCATGCTCACGCAAACCCGCTACGGTGTCGTCAAGGCGCTGCAAAAAGCCGTCGCCAAAACCTGGGACACATCGGTTTTCAGCCTGCAGATGATGGGCCGCATGATTACCGGCGACGTGTCATGGCGTAACTTGTCCGGGCCGCTCACCATTGCCGATTACGCAGGCCAGTCGGCGCGTGCGGGTGGGGTGGCGTTTGTCAGTTTTCTGGCGCTGGTCAGCATCAGTCTGGGGGTGTTGAACCTCCTGCCCATCCCGTTATTGGACGGTGGGCATTTGATGTATCATATTGCGGAACTCATTCAGGGCAAGCCGGTGTCCGAACGCGTCATGCAAATCGGACAGCAAATCGGCATGGCGCTGTTGCTCACCCTCATGGTTTTTGCTTTTTACAACGATCTCACCCGCTTGTTTACAGGTTGACCCAATAATGCAAATCAGGCTTCTCGCAGCACTCGTATCCAGCTTGTGGGCGATCAATGCTCACGCACTCGAAGATTTTGTGGTCAAGGACATCCGCGTCGAGGGGATTCAGCGTACTGAAGCGGGTACCGTATTCAGCTACCTGCCGGTGAAGGTCGGCGATACGCTCGACGCCGACAAGGCATCGGCTGCGATCAAGGCCTTGTTTGCCACCGGCTTTTTCAAGGATGTGCGCCTGGAACAGCAGAATGGCGTGCTGATTGTGGTGGTGGAAGAGCGTCCGGCGATTGCTTCGATCAACGTCACCGGCAGCAAGGACATTTCCAAGGAAGACCTGCTCAAGGGCATGAAGCAGGCCGGTTTGGCGGAAGGGCGGATTTTCGATAAATCGCTGCTTGACCGCGCCAGTCAGGAAATCAAGCGCCTGTATTACAGCCGCGGCAAGTATGCGGTGCAGATTGATACCGTCATTACGCCGCTGGAACGTAACCGCGTCGCGATCAATTTCAACGTCAAGGAAGGCGCTGTTGCCAAGATCAAGCAGATCAATATTGTCGGCAACAAGGCGTTCAGCGAAAAAGAACTGCTCAAGATGCTCAAGCTGAGCACACCGGGCTGGTTTAGCTGGTACACCAAAGACGATCAATACTCGAAACAGAAGCTGGCTGCCGATGAAGAAACCCTGAAATCCTACTATCTGAACCGTGGCTATCTGGAATTCAACATCGACTCCGAGCAGGTGTCGATCTCGCCCGACAAAAAAGACGTTTACATCACCATCAACCTCACCGAGGGTCAGAAATACACCGTTTCCAGCGTCAAGCTGGCAGGTGAAACCGTGGTGCCGCCTGCCGAGCTGGAAAAACTGATCGCGGTCAAGCCGGGCGAAGTATTCTCACGCGAAAAGCTGAGCGAAACCGCGAAAAAAATTGGCGACCGCCTGGGCAACGACGGCTACGCGTTTGCCAACGTCAACGCCGTGCCGGACGTGGACAAAGCCAATCACACCGTGGCATTCACCTTCTTTGTCGACAGCGGTCGGCGGGTTTACGTCAACCGTATCAACGTCACCGGCAACACGCGCACCCGCGATGAAGTGGTGCGGCGCGAGTTTCGCCAGATGGAAGGCGCTTACTATGATGCGGCAAAAATCCAGCGTTCCAAGGAACGGGTCAACCGCCTCGGCTACTTCACTGACGTCAATCTGGAAACCCCTGCAGTCGCCGGGACTACCGACCAGGTCGATCTGAACGTGGGTGTGACGGAAAAACCGACCGGCAGCATCATGGTCGGCGCGGGCTTCTCGTCATCCGAAGGCCTGATCCTGTCGGGCTCGATTTCGCAGAATAATCTGTTTGGCACCGGCAATCAGCTGTCGTTGCAGATCAACAGTGGTAGCGTCAACAAGGTCTATTCGGTCTCCTACACCAATCCGTATTTCACACAGGATGGCCTGAGCCTGGGCTATGACCTGTACCGTCG
>DZDB01000001.1:32161-49044 GCA_022736605.1 Sideroxydans lithotrophicus | reverse complement strand
CCGTTGATCATGATCTGCCATTTGCCGGAACGCACTGGCTTGCCGCCGTCTTTCAGTGCAGGCATGCCTTTTGAACCGTCGTGACGTTCGCCATTTTCGTCAGTTTTCCAGATCGGCAGACCCCATTCTTCAAACAGGTGTACCGATTCATCAACGTGACGGCCAAGATCGTAAGCGAGGTCATCACGGGTGATACCCATCAAGTCGTTGGACACCATGCGGGCGTAATCAGCGGGGTCTTGCTCGGTGCCGATATAGGTGTTGATTGCCGATAGACCTTGTGCCACAGCACCGGAACGATCCATAGCAGCCTTGTCGACCAGCTTGATTTTCAGGTCGATGCCGGTTTCTGCTTTGGCTGCGTCGGCCCAGCGCATGATTTCATACGCAGCACCGCAACACGCCATGCCGCCACCAATCAGGAGAATATCAACTTCTTCCTGAACTACTTCGGGATTACCAAATTCTCCGGCCATGCTTGTCTCCTTGCTTGTGGTTCAGCGCGGCGCTCGGGCCCGCTCCCTCCCACAATTGGGTTAAATATCAGGTTATTTGCGGATCAGTTCAGCAGGGTTGCCTGCACGGTAGCCACCGGATGCGGTGAAGAAACCGGTCTTGGTGATGTTTTCCATTTTGGCGGTTTCCTTGCCGCCGTAGCAGTCGATCGAGCCTTCTGGTGTGGTACGGATCGGGAATTTGAAGCGCTTCAAGGTGCCATTGCGGAACTTGATCGTCCACATGATCGAGTCGGAACCACGCAGCGGTTGCACCGAGCCACCCAACGGCACGATGTCGGCATAGTGACGCACTTCAATCGCATTTTGCGGACAGATTTTCACGCAGGAATAACATTCCCAGCACTGCTCAGGCTCCTGGTTGAACGCCTTCATGGCGTGACCTGTATCAGAACCATCTTTGTCCAGTTTCATCAGATCGTGCGGGCAGATATACATGCAGGCAGTTTTATCCTGTCCCTTGCAGCCGTCGCACTTGTCGGTACGTACATAAGTAGGCATTTTTTCAGTCTCCTTTGTTAAAAACACCGCGTAAGGCGCGGCCCTTTGAGACGCTGAACCAGCCTTGGCCGGGGCGAAACTGGTATTGATCCAGAAATTCTTCCGCTTCCGGGAGGCTCAGAGCTTCAAATTCTTGTGTCAAGCTGCCGAATGGCCTTTCAATTCGATCTTCACATTCTGTTCGGCGGTCAGGCTGGCGTAATATTTTTGCAGCACCTTGGCGACTTCCGGCCGGCTGAATTCCACCGGCAAATCCTGACCTTCGGACAGCATCGAACGCACTTTGGTACCCGACAGCAGGATGCGATCATCCTTGGAGTGCGGGCAGGTGCGTTGCGAAGCCATGCCGCCGCATTTTTTGCACCAGAAAGTCCAGTCGATGTTCATGTTGACGGTTTCCAGCGAGCCTTTGGGAATGTCGTCAAATATTTTTTGTGCATCGAATGGGCCGTAATAGTCGCCGACACCGGCGTGGTCGCGGCCGACGATTAAATGCGAGCAGCCATAATTCTGGCGGAACAGCGCGTGCAGCAGCGCCTCGCGCGGCCCGGCATAGCGCATGTCAAGCGGATAGCCGGCCTGAATTACAGTATTCGGGGCGAAATAATTTTCAACCAGTACTGAAATCGCTTCGGAGCGGACTTCGGCAGGAATATCGCCAGGCTTCAGTGCACCAAGCAAGGAATGCACCAGAACGCCGTCCATGGTTTCGATAGCAATTTTTGCCAAATATTCGTGTGATCGGTGCATCGGATTCCGCGTCTGGAAGGCGGCTACTTTGGACCAGCCCATTTTTTCAAACAGGGCGCGGGTTTCAGCCGGGGTCATGAACTGGTCGCCGTATTCTGCTTTGAAATTCCCTGTAGACAGAACCTTAACCGGACCCGCCAGGTTGACAGAGCCTTGCTCCATTACCATTTTGACGCCAGGGTGGTCGAGATCCGTGGTTTTGTACACCATCATGCATTCGTGCGCTTTGTCGATAGCGTATTTCTCGGTGATTTTCATGGTGCCCATGATTTCACCGGTTTCGCCGTCCACCAGCGCCACGTCAGAACCTTCCTTGATGGCTTGTGCAGTTAGTTCATCGGCGGACAGTGTGATGGGGATTGGCCAGAACAGGCCATTGGCCATTTTGTAACCGTCGCACACGCCTTGCCAGTCGGCATGCGTCATGAAACCGTCAAGCGGCGTAAACCCGCCGATGCCAAGCATGATGAGGTCGCCGGTTTCGCGTGAAGACAGGCGGATTTTCGGCAGATGCTGGGCACGTTCCAGTTCGGCAGAATGTGCGGAACCAGTCTGTAGCAAGGGCTTGAGTTCACCGCCGCCGTGGGGTTTTACGAGTTTTGACATCGTGCTGTTTCCTCATCCACTGTAGTTTTATTGATTGCGGAGAAGCATAGCATGCAGGTCAGGGCACCCTAATCCAAGTTTCTTATTTCAAAATAAGTAATTTCAATTCTGGATTGCAGTAATAAAAAAACCCGGCAGAAACCGGGATTTTTTGTTGGGTTTTGTTGAGGCATGGAAATTTCAGGCATCAAAAAACAGTGGCATATCGGAATGCTCGACTTCGATTTTGTCGATCCAGCAAGGCTGTTTGGCGGCACCGGCAGCAGCCAGTTTTTTGCACTCTTCAAACAGCATGCGCCAGCGGTTAAACAGGCAGTCACTGACCTTGTGCATGCCGTTGTCAAAATAGGAATTGTGCAGATCGCCGATCGTACGGGTGAAGGACTCCATCTGCTCAAGCTGGTTAGCCGGATAACCGGTGCGGTTGGCGTCGACGTATTTGAGCATTTCGCGTTTTAGCGCTTTGAGAAACACACGTTGACCATCTGTCAATTCAGCTTCGGTGCGGGTGGTGCCGCTGTGGTTGAAAACCTCATGCATATACGCTTGCAGGCGTTTGCCAAAGTCAAATTGCGCGTAATCGACTGTCTCCATTGCTATCCTCCGTCTAACAAACAGTAAAAGTGAGCTTTTCTTATGGTGCTAATGCTCTTCCTGTTTGCCCTGTTTGTCTAGCATTAAGCGTAGTCAACATAGTTCAATATCGAGAAAGTCGTTATGTAACAAGCTTCGATCAGGCGTGAGCACGCAAATGGTAATGACCGGCTGGACCTGGCGGTGCGCACGGCCATGTGCGTCCCCCTGAATGATCGCATCCGGTGCCAGGCGTTGAGCAACCAGTGCGGGGCCGTCTTCGAGCACCTCCACAATGGCATAGCGGGTGTCGTGCCATAAAATATGCAGGCCTATCATGCCCTGCAACTGCGCAATGCTGATGGGCAATCCTGTCACACCAGCACCAATCCCTTGATCCAGCGTGCGTAGAGGCGGTCGGCAACCTTGTTGAGTGCATCCAGGCGGATTTGCACGTTAGTTTGCATCACTTCCGGTGTTTGCACGGCCGGGCTTTTGCTGGTGGCGATTTCGTCGGCCCAGGTCTTGCACCAGGTGGTTATCATGCTTGGCGTCATTTCAACATGGCACTGCATGGCCAAGTGCTTGCCCAGTGCCCAGGCCTGATTCTGACAATAGGCGCTACGCATCAGATGGGAGGCTGCACTGGGCAGGGTGAAGGTTTCGCCATGCCAGTGAAACCCTTCAAATTGCGTCAAGCCATCCAGCCAGGCGCGTGCGCTATCGTTGTCGCTGGCGGTTATTTCTCCCCAGCCGATTTCCTTGTTGGGATTGCGCGTGACTTCACCGCCGAGTGCCTTGGACATGAGTTGGCCGCCCAGGCAATGGCCGAGCACTGGAATATCGGTCTGCACCGCCTTGCGTATCAGTTCCAGAATGGGCGGGATCCAGGGTAGCGGATCATTGACGCTCATCGGCCCACCCATAAAGACCAGTCCAGCGTATTGTTGCGGCTTGGTCGGGATGGCATCACCCTGATCGACCCTGATTAATTCCCACGGGATGTCGTGGCGGTCAAGGAACGTGGCAAAATAGCCAGGGCCTTCTGAGGGCGTGTGACGGAAAATGGCGACGGTTTTCATGGCGGAGAAATGGATAATAATGAATAAAACCAATTGGTATTGTAGGGCAATCGGGCTGACTCTGTTAAGCGCCACAAGCACAGTATATGCCACGGATATTAATGTGGCCGGGCTGTTCAAGGATCGCGCCATGGTAAGCATCAATGCCGGCAAGCCACGTGTGCTGTCGGTTGGCGACGCCGAGCAGGGTGTCCGGCTGGTGAGTGCCAATGCGCAGTCTGCTGTATTTGAAGTGGACGGCAAGCGGCGCGTGTTGAGTATGGGTGAAACGTTCTCGGGTGGAAGCGGCGGGGGTGGAAAACCGAGCGTGCGTCTCAGTGCCGATGCGCGGGGTCATTTTTTAACTACCGGCACTATTAATGGGCGCAGTATCAGTTTTGTGGTCGATACGGGTGCGACCTCGGTCGCCATCAGCACGCAAGATGCAGAACGTCTTGGCGTGGATTATCGCAATGGGCAGCGCAGCGCGGTGAGCACTGCTAACGGGGTGGTGAGCGCTTACCGGGTGATGTTCAATAACATTCGTATCGGCGCGATCAGTTTGAATATGGTGCCAGGCATGGTGGTGGAAGGCGCCGGTTTGCCGATTGGCCTGCTGGGGATGAGTTTTTTGAACCAGACCAACATGCAGCGCGAAGGAAGCGTGATGACCCTGACACAACGTTATTGAAGTTTCGCCTGATTTGTCGCACGATATAGGGCTGTTTACATCATAATTATTTCCTTCAGATTATTCACGCAATGACAAAAATATTTAAGCGCGCAGTGGTATGCGCGGCGCTGGTGCTGGGTTGTGGCGTATCCGGTTTAAGTGTTGCCATGAGCCCAGCTGAAATCACCATGCTCAGCAATGCCGCGCAGCGCGGCAATGATGGCGCGCAGCTATTGCTGGCATACGAGTATTTGCATGGCGATAGCGGCTTGCAAAAGAACGAAACGCAGGCTGTGTACTGGTTCGAAAAGGCCGCAACGCTGGGCAACGTGGCGGCGCAGAAAACCCTGGGTGATCTGTATGAGCAAGGCCGGGGCGTGCCGAAAAACTTGAAGCTGAGCGCGGATTGGCGGCTGAAAGCGGCTGAGCGCGGTAACACCGAGGCACAGTTGAGCTTAGGGAAAATGTATCTGGCGGGTGAGGGTGTGCCCAAGGATGCGCAGATAGCAGAATCCTGGCTCAAACGTGCAGCGGTAGAGGGTAATGCTGAGGCGCAGTTTCAGTTAGGTAAGTTATACAAGGCACGTGATTCGAATGGACGCGAACAGGCGTTGGCGGGCAATATGCTGGCCAATTCGGCCTCGCAGGGTTATGGCTCGGCCAATGAATTTCTGGCCTTTATGGAAAATGCCCGCTACAAGCTCAGTGAGTTGATACACCAGCATCCAGCCGACATTCACAAGCTGGCCGAGGATGGGGATGCCGACAGCCAGTATCGCCTCGCAACACGTTATGAGAGTGGTCATGGCGAGACACAGGACAACGCCAAGGCGCTGTTCTGGTTTAACAAAGCGGCGACGAATGGCAACGTCATGGCGATGAAGAGCCTGTCACATATCTATGCCGATGGCCTGGATGGCGTCCGGCGTGATCCGAAATTAGCGCAGTATTGGGCTGACCAAGCCCGTTTGCAACAACCCTGAACCGATTGGACAGCCTGTAATGCCTGACACTTTTGCGATTTATGCCAACGATTTTTTCAGCTTCCTGATCAGCGTTTTATTGATTGTCGCTTACCACATTTTTTTACGCATCAAGATCAAGAAAAATCCGGCGTATACGGTGCAGGCGGTCAACGTGATGGCTCGCACCGCGTGGGTCGAGAACATCATGACGCGCGAGAAAGACATTCTTGCGGTACAAACGCTGCGTAACTCAACCATGGCGGCGACGTTTCTGGCGTCTACAGCTGTGCTGCTGATTATTGGGGTATTAACTTTGAGCGGTAACAGTTCACATCTCGAAGGCACCTGGCATGCGTTGAACAACAATAGTTCGGTACGCGCCGATATCTGGGTCACCAAGCTGTTGCTGTTGATGCTCGATCTGTTTGTCGCCTTCTTCAGCTTTTCAATGTCAATTCGTATCTATAACCACGTCGGATTCATGATTAACGTACCGCTGACCATCAAACACAAGGTCATTTCTCCCAGCCATGTGGCGACGCACTTGAATCGCGCCGGGCGTTTTTACAGCATTGGCATGCGTGCCTATTATTTCATTGTGCCCTTAGTGTTCTGGTTGTTCGGGCCACACTTCATGCTGGCGGCGACCATTGTTTTGCTGCTGGTGTTGTATCAACTCGACCGGGCACCTAAAATCATGGTTGAGGATTACTCCGAGTAATGTCGGCAGGACGCAATAAAAAAGGCGGCAGGATTTACCCTGCCGCCTTTTTAATGTTCGCCGGATTTAGCTGCGGGTCTTGTCGCGTTCGATCAGGGCATAGGCCGAGTGGTTGTGAATCGATTCAAAGTTTTCTGATTCCACCACGTAGGCTTCGATGCGCGGCTCTTTTTCCAGCGCAGCAGCGACGTCGCGCACCATATCTTCGACAAATTTCGGGTTGTCATAAGCGCGTTCGGTAACGTGTTTCTCGTCCGGGCGCTTGAGCAAGCCATATAACTCGCACGACGCCTGATCCTCGGCCATGCGGACGATGTCTTCGATCCAGACGAAATCATTGGTACGGGCGCTGATGGTGACGTGCGAGCGCTGATTGTGCGCGCCGTAATCGGAGATTTTTTTCGAACACGGGCACAGGCTGGTGACCGGCACCACAACCTTGGTGGTATGCGTGTAGCGGCCATTTTCAATCGCGCCAATGAAGGTCACGTCATAGTCCATCAGACTTTGCACGCCGGAAATCGGCGCGGCCTTGTTGATGAAATACGGAAAATTCATTTCGATGTAACCGGATTCGGCTTCCAGACGTTCGACCATCTGGCGCATCATGCTTTCAAAGTTTTCCACCGAAATTTCGCGTTCACGCGTGTTGAGAATCTCGACGAAACGCGACATGTGCGTACCCTTGAAGTTGTGCGGCAGAAACACGTACATGTTGAACGTGGCGACCGTATGCTGCACACCGCCGCTTTTGTCTGCTACCCGAACCGGGTGGCGGATGGATTTGATGCCGACTTTGTTGATGGCAATTTCGCGGGTGTCGGCGTAATTCTGCACATCGGCCATTACTTTGATATCGCAGCAATCGTTCATGATGATTTCCTGTTTGTAGCGGATTTAGACAGAGTATAAACCGGCTTAATAGTTGAGTAAACTACTCGGGTAAAACGGTGCGCACCGAAGCCACGATACCGGCGGCATCCAGTCCGCAGTCTTTCAGCATGCCGACGTGATCGCCGTGGTCAATGAAGCGGTCTGGCAGCCCCAGTTGTATCACCCGATTGCTTAAACCCAGGCGTTGCAGGGTTTCCAGCACGGCGCTGCCGACACCGCCCATCACGGCATTTTCCTCCAGCGTCACCAGTACTTCATGCGTTTGCGCCAGTTGCTGGATAAGCGCCTCGTCCAACGGTTTCACGAAGCGCATGTCGGCCAGCGTGCTGTCGAGTGCTTCGGCGGCTGCCAGTGCGGGCGTGACCAGGCTGCCAAACGCCAGCAACGCAACCCGTTTGCCGGTGCGGCGCACGATACCTTTACCGATCGGCAACGCCGCCATGTTTTTTTCAATGGCCGCGCCACAGCCGCTGCCGCGTGGGTAGCGCACGGCACTCGGGCTATCCAGCGTCATCGCGGTATAGAGCATCTGGCGGCATTCATTTTCGTCCGACGGTGCCATCACCGTCAGATTGGGAATGCAGCGCAGGTAACTCAGATCGAAGCTGCCCGCATGGGTTGGGCCATCGGCGCCGACCAGGCCAGCGCGGTCAATGGCCAGCACCACCGGCAGGTTTTGCAGCGCGATGTCGTGAATCAGCTGGTCATAAGCGCGCTGTAAAAACGTCGAATAGATTGCCACAACGGGTTTGTAGCCATCGCATGCCAGACCGGCAGCAAAGGTCAGCGCGTGCTGTTCGGCGATGCCGACGTCAAAATAGCGGTCGGGAAACGCCTCGGAGAAACGCACCAGCCCGGAACCTTCGCGCATTGCCGGGGTAATGCCGATCAGACGCGGCTCAAGGGTAGCCATGTCGCACAGCCAGTCGCTGAACACCTGCGTGTAGGTGGGCTTGATGACCGGTTTTTCGACAATGCCGGTGGCGGGATCGAAGCTGCCGACACCATGATACAGGCAGGGATTGTCTTCGGCCGGTTCATAGCCCTTGCCCTTGCGGGTGACGATATGCAGAAACTGCGGGCCATCCAGGCGCTGGATGTTTTTTAGCGTATCAATCAATACGCCGAGGTCGTGGCCGTCGATCGGACCGATGTAGTTGAAGCCGAATTCCTCGAACAGCGTACCCGGCGTGACCATGCCCTTGACGTGCTCTTCGGTGCGCCGTGCCAGCTCCAGCATTGGCGGTACCTTGCTCAATACCTTTTCACCGGCACGGCGGGCGGCAGCGTAGAAGCGGCCCGACATGAGCTTGGCCAGATAATTGTTGAGTGCGCCGACGTTGGGTGAAATCGACATGTCGTTGTCGTTGAGAATCACCAGCAGGTTGGCGTCGATGTCTCCGGCGTTGTTGAGTGCCTCGAATGCCATGCCAGCGGTCATCGCGCCGTCGCCAATAATCGCCACGGCGCGGCGCGTCAGTCCGGCGCGCTTGGCTGCGACAGCCATGCCCAGGGCAGCAGAAATCGATGTGCTGGAATGGCCGGTGCCAAAGGTGTCGTACGGGCTTTCGTCGCGCTTGGGGAAGCCCGCGATGCCGCCGGTTTTGCGTAAGCCCGTCATGGCCGCGCGCCGTCCGGTGAGGATTTTATGCGGATAACTCTGATGGCCGACATCCCACACCAGACGGTCATCCGGGGTGTTGAAAACGTAATGCAGTGCAATTGTCAGCTCGACCGCGCCAAGATTGGACGCCAGGTGGCCGCCAGTCTGCGCCACACCATTGAGAATGAAACCACGTAGCTCTTCAGCCAGTGCAGGGAGCTGCTCACGCGGCATACGGCGCAGGTCAGCAGGTGAGGCGACGCTGTCCAGTAGCGGGGTGACCGTCATTAAAATTGCCTTTGCAGGATGAAATCAGCCAGTTCGCGCAGATGCTGTGACTGTTTGAAACCGTCTAGCGCTGCCAGCGCATCGTGGTGCAGTTCGTGCGCCATTTCGCGCGCGCGCGTCACGCCCAGCAGGCTGACGTAAGTGGGTTTGTTGTCGGCGGCGTCCTTGCCTGCGGTTTTACCAAGGGTGGCGGTAGGCGCTTCGGCATCGAGCACGTCATCCACCACCTGGAACGCCAGCCCGACGCATTTTGCGTAACGATCAAGTTGAGTCAGTGCAGTTTCGTCCAGCGTATCGCCGCAATGGGCGCCGAGCAGTACGCTGGCACGAATCAGCGCGCCGGTTTTGTGAATGTGCATGAATTCCAGCTCGGGCAGTGTCAGCGCCTGGCCGACGCTGGCCAGATCAAACGCCTGTCCGCCTGCCATGCCGCGCGAGCCTGAGGCAACCGCCAGTAGTTTGATCATTTCCAGCTGGCGCGCCGGGCTGTCGGTCAGGGATGGGCTGGCGAGCAATTCAAATGCGAGACTTTGCAGGCTGTCACCCACCAGCAACGCAGTGGCCTGGTCGAATTGCACATGGCAGGTCGGTTTGCCGCGTCGCAGCACGTCGTTGTCCATACAGGGCAGGTCGTCGTGTACCAGCGAATAGGCGTGGATCAGTTCGACCGCGCAGGCGGCAATTTCCACCCGTGCCGGGTCGGCGTTGACCAGTTCACCCGCCGCAAATGCCAGTAGCGGGCGCACGCGCTTGCCACCTTCGAGCACGCTGTAACGCATCGCTGCGTGCAGCGTCTGCGGCGCATGCTCCGGGTTGGGCAGCAGCCGTTCCAGTGCGGTTTCCATGCGTGTTTGTAAAGTGCCTGACCAGGCCAGGAAATCAGGATTCGTCATCGTTGTTGGTTGTGGTAAATGGCTTGAGCACGCCATTTTCGAGTATCTGTACTTGTTGCTGTGCATCGCTCAGGGTGACCTGACAGTATTGCAACAGTTCGGCACCGCGTTTGTATGCCGCCAGCGATTCTGCCAGTGGCAGCTGGCCGGATTCCATTTCGGCAACGATGCGTTCCAGTTCGCTGATTGCTGCTTCGAAATTTGCGGGCTGGTTTTTGGCGGGGCGCGTCATGAATAAAACGGAGTGGACAAAGGCAGAAAGCTTACCGAATTATTGCGCTTAACGCCAATTTTGGCGATAATCTGCGGCTTTATTTTAGCTTGCGTTACAGTGGTTTATTGCGTCTTTAGCGCCGCTGTTCTGGCATGGCGAATGCGCACACACCACGAAATCATGTCCGATCTCGCCCTTACTTCCGCCCTGGCACAAAATGCAACCCAGCTGCCCGTCAGCTGGTATTTTGACGCTGATATTTACGCGCTGGAGCTCAAGCACCTGTTCGCCCAAGGGCCGGGCTATATCGGCCACCAGCTGATGGTGCCGGGGCATGGCGATTATCATGTGCTCGAAGCGCAGGACAATGCCGCCATGCTGGTGCGTAACGCGCAGGGCGTGGAGATGCTGTCCAACGTCTGCCGTCATCGTCAGGCGATGATGTTTGATGGGCGTGGACATGCCAAGAGCCTTGTTTGTCCGTTGCATCGCTGGACCTATGATCTGGAGGGCAAGCTGCTTGGTGCGCCGCATTTTCCAGCCAATCCGTGTCTGAACCTGGGTAAAACCCCGTTACAGAACTGGCATGGGCTGCTGTTTAACGGTGCGCGTGATGTGGCGCGCGATCTGGCCAGTCTGGGCGTGCGACAGGCACTGGATTTCGATGGCTATATGCTCGACCGCGTGCTGGTTGAAGACTACGCGTTTAACTGGAAAACCTTCATCGAGGTGTATCTGGAGGATTACCACGTTGAACCGTTTCATCCCGGTCTGGGCAACTTTGTCACCTGCGACGACCTCACCTGGGAATATGGCGACTGGTACAGCGTGCAGACTGTCGGTGTGGCGCGCGGGCTGGGCAAGGCGGGTACGCCGGTATACCGTAAATGGCAGGAACAGGTGCTGCAATACCGAGCTGGGGAGGTCCCCAAACACGGTGCCATCTGGCTCACCTACTACCCCAATATCATGGTCGAGTGGTATCCACACGTGCTGGTCATCAGCACCATCATTCCAACTGGTGTGGCGTCGTGCCGCAACGTGGTGGAGTTCTATTACCCTGAAGATATTGCCCTGTTCGAGCGTGAGTTTGTCGAGGCCGAGCAGGCGGCGTATCACGAAACCGCGCTGGAAGACGACGAAATCTGCCGCCGCATGCACGCCGGTCGGCAAGCTTTATACCGCCAGGGTCGCGATGAAGCGGGGCCGTATCAGTCGCCGATGGAAGACGGCATGGTGCACTTTCATCAGTTCATCCGCCGCGAAATCGGGCCGCATCTCCCTGCGTGAAATCTAGCTGGATGCTGGTGGCGGGTTTGCTGTTCGCCCTCATGGGCGGCTTCGTCAAACTCGCCGCCACGCAATTTTCCAGCGCCGAACTGGTGTTTTACCGGTCGCTGTTTGGCCTGCTGGCGATTTATTGGGTGATTCGCGCCCGCAACCGCAGTCCCCATCCATTCGCTACCGCCCACTGGCGTGCGCATCTGACTCGCAGCCTGGCGGGATTCATCGCACTATTGCTGTTCTTCCATGCCATTGCCGAATTGCCGCTGGCCACGGCGATCACGCTGAACTACACCTCGCCATTATTTCTGGCGCTGCTGCTGACCGTCTGGCAACGGGAGAAACCGCATTGGCCGTTATTGTCCGCGCTATTGCTCGGGTTTGCTGGCTTGATCCTGCTGCTGCGCCCGACCCTGCATGCCGATCAATGGCTGACCGGTTTGATGGGCTTGGGGTCTGGGTTTCTGGCAGGAGTAGCGTATTTCAACCTGCGCCAACTCGGGCAGTTGGGCGAGCCGGATTGGCGCACGGTGTTCTATTTCACATTGGTTTCAAGCCTGGGGGCAGGGGTGCTCGCAAGCATGACAGGCTGGCACCGGGTGGACACGCAGGCAGCGGGCGTGCTGCTCGGGTTGGGTCTAACCGCTACTTTGGCGCAACTGGCGTTAACGCGTGCCTATCGTTTGGGCAATGCCCTGACCGTGGGCGGCCTGGCGTATAGCACGGTAGTGTTCGCCAGTTTGCTGGGACTGCTGGCATGGCATGAAGTGCAGCCAGCCAGCGCCTGGCTGGGGATGGGGCTGATTGTGGTGAGCGGACTGCTGAGTCTGCGTGCGGTCAGACCCGGTGGATAGTCTAGTGTGAAACAGTACACTAGGGATATTGCCCCAATGTGGGGCATTTTAAAGGTGAAATGCCCATTGCTGAAGCGCCGTTTTATTTTAGTTTTTATGCAATGTATTGTTTTTAAACTATTTTATATCTGGCATTGGATTTGCTAAATAACAATCGAGGCATGTGTTATCGCGAGTTGATGCATGTTTCATCTTCATCCTCCATGCGGTATTTAGGGCGTCTTCGGACGCCCGCTTTTTTTGCCTGCCCGCCCGTTCTACCCTATAGTTAAGGCGTCTTCATTCACAACGATAATTCGCCCACCATGATTAATATTTCTGTGGAAAACAATACGGTACGCGCCGCTGTACTGGGGGAGTTCACCCTGACGGATTACCGTGAATTCGAGGAATCCATCCTGTACGGTGTCAAATTTCAGGGCAAGGTCAATTTGCTGCTGGATCTGCGCGATATGCTCAAATTTACCGTTGACGTCGCGTGGGAAGAAATCAGTTTCAGTCGCGCCCATGCGACGGATTTTGCGCGTGTGGCGATAGTGACCACCAGCCAGTGGATGATCTGGAGCGCCTGGGTGACACGCATGTTTGTCGAAGCTGAAATTCAGGTATTTGACGATCTGGCTACGGCTGAGGTGTGGATTGCGGGCTAAGGCGATCGGTTTGAGTCTGGTGTGTTGCCTGCTGGCCAGTCGCGCAGTTGCGGACACCGAGCAGTGGCGTGTATTGCCTACCAATGCGCCCAACGTGGTGTATGCGATTGACCTGGACAGCCTTGAGCGGCAAGGCGATGTGGTGCGTTTTCGGGAAAGGCTGACCTACGTCGTGCCCGATCAGACTGATCCGGCCAGTGGTCGCCTGATCAAGGAAAAGCACATGCGTCGCGTCATGCAATGCGCGCAGCGCACGCAGGGTTTGCTGTCGGGGGCGCTGTACTCGGACGACCACCGGATGATCGAACACGTTTCGTTTAATCCCGACAGTTTGACCATGAGCGCAATACCTGCTGGTAGCCTGGCCGAACTGGAATTGAAACTGGTATGCAGTCAGCCCGCCAAGGCAAGGTCTGCGGTCAAGGCTGCGCAGCCGTGATACGGCGGCTGCGGAATATCTGCGTGTTTGCGTAAAACCCGGGCTGCTCACTGTCTGCGCTGATGCCAGGAATGCCCAATAACGGCAATGGCGCGAATTCAGCCGGGCTATGTGGCGGATGTTTGAATAACTGCTGCGCCAGCGCGGCGTCAAGTTGCGCCATCTGGGCTGCCATGTCGAGTGCAAAAAAATCAGCCGCTACCGGCACCAGCGTGCATTTTCCGGTCATCGCCGGGTAGGCGCACAGCGCTTTTTCATACAGCGAATGGCCGATCAGATAAAACCCCATCGCTGCACGCACCACCGCACGCCGCGCTACAAACAACGTCGTCCACTCTGCCTGAACCAGCTGCTGCCATAACGTGGCATCCGCGCAGGCAACCACCACGCCGCTTTCATCCAGCAGGGTCAACGCATCGCGCGCGCGGTTGCGTTGTGTGTCCAGCCCGGCACGCAGGTGCAGCGCATTGAGCGCGGCTTTGCTGTGCGGCCAGCTGAGCCAGGCCAGCGCATTGAAATAGTCATGCCAGTTGTGGGCGCGGGTGGCGACCTCGCCGGTGTGGTAGATGCGTGCTTCATAGCCCGACGCTGGCGGCGCAGTGGCGTCATCAATGAAGCGAATTGGCACGCCCTGTGCGTTGACCAGACCACATTTGGCGGTGTGCGCGTTCAGCTCGGCGCAGTCGAGCCAATCAGCGCGGTCGCACAGGCGAGCGGGCAGGGGTTGCAACGGGGCAAACAGCGGCGAGGCTGCGCGCCAGCCGGGCGACCAGCTGCTCATTTACGATAGTGGAATTTCATCGCCAGGATAAGCACAGACAGTACCAGTGTGACGCTGTTTGCGACGATCACCGGCAACGACGCAGTCACCACGCCAAACCACAGCCACAGCGCCACGCCCACGGTGAATATCACGAACATGTAAGTAGACAGGTCGCCAGCGTGTTTGGTGCGCCAGATTTTAATCACTTGCGGCACGAACGCCGCCGTCGTCAGCGTGCCCGCCAGCAGGCCGATCCAGTCTGCCGAGGTCATCAATTGAGTGCGCTCACTAATTCAGGGCGATAACGCTGGGTCAGCGGATGTGCGGTGCCGAGCAGTTCAAACACGCTGACCAGTCCGCGCCGACCCGCGTCATTCCTGAAGCTGCGGTCGCGGCGGGTGATTTCCAGCAGCTGCTGGATAGCGGTTTCGCTGTCGTCGTTGACCAGCGCCAGCGCAGCCAGCTGATAGCGTGCCAGCAGGTCGCTGGCGTTGTCGCTGATGCGCAGTTCCAGCTCGGCTTGCGGCGCGGTCTGGTGCGCCGCCACGATCAACTCCAGGTGCGGCAGCAATCGGCTGATTTCGGCGTCGTTGCGTAACGCCGGTGGCAGCGACGTGAGCAGATCCAGTGCTTGCTGCATCTCGCCTTCGGCCATCAGCAGCTTGGCCAGGTCGGCGGCTATGCGTGGATTATCCGGATCGTGCAAAGCGGCTTCGACCAGCAGGATACGCGCCTGATGGGCATCACCGCGCTGCTGGCTTTGCAGCGCGCGCACGTGTACCTGATCGGCATCGCGGGCGATGAAACGGTCGAGTATTTTGCGGAATTCGACGTCGGATTCGGCACCGTGCAGGGTATGCGCGACCTGGCCGTGGCGGAAAAATTTGACCGTCGGCACGCTGGTTACGCCGTACTGGCGCGCGATCTGGCCGAGTTCATCGGTATTCGCCATCACCAGCAGGAATTTACCGCTGTATTCGGTGGCGAGTTTGACCAAACGTGGCATCAACAGCATGCAGGGCGCGGCTTTCGGCGTCCAGAAATGCACCAGTACCGGGCCTTTGTCCGAGTTACCCAGCACCAATTGCGCGAAATTGTCCGGTCGCGCGTCGAAGGTGTGGCGTGACAGACTCATTTAAGCTGCAGGCGCACCACGCCATTGTTCAACCAGGTCGCCCATTGCGCGTGGTGTGAGACATCGACACCGTCGCCTTTGGCGGCTTTTTGCAGGCGGGTTTGTACGTCTTGCAGCAGGGCTGAGTCCATCAGATCCGGGGTGCTGGGCAGGGCGGCGTGTAGCGTGAGGTAGACAAGTTTGAGTTCGTCAAGCGGATACTGGTCGATGCTGTTCATGGCACTCAATAGGGAGCAGATGGAGGCATTAGCCTATCACCAAACGGGTGGCTGCGGCACGGGTTGTGGCGACAAGCAGAACGGCTTTTCGACGCGCTATACTATGCGCTCGATTTAACTTTTTATTGACCCTGATGAGCGATAACGCCACCCTTATTACTTTCCACCCACGTGAAGCCAATACGCCGGTATTAACCCACTGGCAAAGTTTTCCCGGCAATTTCAAAGGCCTGCTGGCAACGGCTGGCGACCTCGACTGCG
The DNA here is from genome assembly GCA_022736605.1 of Sideroxydans lithotrophicus. GTDB lineage: Bacteria > Pseudomonadota > Gammaproteobacteria > Burkholderiales > Sulfuriferulaceae > Sulfuriferula. Next base: position 33,183 of record DZDB01000001.1, on the reverse strand, counting down.
GCGATTATGATCTCGGCGGCGGGGTGGTGGTGGAACGCAAATCCGCGACCGATTTCAGTCTGGCGGTGATGGACAAGCGCCTGTTTGGCGAGATCGGCAAGCTCAAGTCGAGTTATGACCACCCGATTTACATTGTCGAGGGCGATCTGTATCAGGGCCGTTTTCATACCGAACCGACGGTCATCCGCGAAGCCATCGCCTGGATGACGGTGATGCAGGGGGTGCCGATCATTCCCAGCCCTGGGCCGGAATTCACCGCTGAATTGATGTTCGTGATGGCGAGCCAGGCGCAGCACGGCATGGGGCATCCGGTTGTGATGCGCAGCGGCAAACCGTTTGACCCGGTTAACGGCCAGCGCTATCTGGTGGAAGGCTTGCCGGGCATCAGCGAGCCACTGGCGCGTGCGCTGCTCGACCATTTCGGCAGCGCCAGTACGGTGTTTGCCGCCAGCGTCGATGATCTGGCGCAGGTCGCCGGCATCAGCCCGCAGGCAGCGGCACGCATGCGCAAGGTGCTGGATGCAAACTGGCCAGGTAGCCGCGCATGAGTCTGCCATTCCACTTTGCCCAGAGCGCCATCGGGCAGTGGAGCGAAGCCGCGCAGGACTGCGTGCGCCAGTTGCAGCCGGTACCAGAAACGGCCAATCTGGGGTTTCTGTACGTCACCGATCTGTTTGCCAATCGCTTGCCCGATATTCTCGATTTTTTGCGCAGTCACACTGACGTGCCGCACTGGATCGGTTCGGTCGGCATCGGCGTCTGCGCCAGTGGCCACGAATACCTGGACGAATCGGCAATGGTGGTGATGCTGGGTGAATTCCCTGCCGATGCGTTTCGCGTGTTCGGCAGCATCAATGACATCGAACAGCTGGCTGTGCAGGCGGGCGGTTTTACCGTGGCGGGTCAGCCTGCGCATTTTGCGCTGGTGCATGGCGACGCGCGCAACGCCGATATTCCAGACCTGATCGCCGCGTTTGCCGCGCAGATGCAAACCGGTTTCATCACCGGTGGCATCACCAGCT
>DZDB01000001.1:0-32061 GCA_022736605.1 Sideroxydans lithotrophicus | reverse complement strand
GCCGCCGTGCCGGTGATGACCCGGCTGACGCAGGGCGTGACGCCGATCGGGCCACGTCATCAGGTCACAGACAGCCAGGAAAACATCCTGATTACGCTCGATAACCGTCCGGCGCTGGATGTGTTGTACGACGATATCGGAGAGATTCTGTCGCGTGACCTGGCACGTGCGGCGGGCTATATTTTTGCCGCGCTCAGTATTCCGGGTTCGGATACACGCGATTATCTGGTGCGCAATCTGATCGGCGCCGACACCACGCAAAAAGTCGTCGGCATCAGTGAACTGGTCGTGCCGGGTGCCGAACTGATGTTCTGCCGCCGTGATGCGGCAGCCGCACATGACGACATGCTGCGCATGCTGCAAGAGCTGAAGCAGGGCTTGCAAGCGCCGCCGCGTGGCGCGGTGTACTATTCCTGCCTGGGACGCGGCGAAAGTTTGTTTGGCGCCAAATCCGCCGAATTAAAACTCATCAGCGACGTGCTGGGCGAGTTTCCGCTGGTGGGTTTTTTTGCCAACGGCGAAATTTCGCATGACCGACTCTACGGTTATACCGGCGTACTCACGCTGTTCATCTAATAATTATCAGGAAGGAAAGTGTATGTCTCATACCCAAAGCGATCAGGAAGTGTCCATGCTGCGCAATGAAGTTGAAATGCTGATGCGTGAGCGTGATGCCTTGCTGCGGGTGTCTGGTGCGGCAGCCGTTTTTGTCGCCGAGCTGGACAGCGCCAGCCTCGCCGCAGAAACGCTGCAGGCGGCAGAAATTCTGGCAGAAAGCCTCAATGGCCTGTCAGAAGATACACTCAGCGAAGCGCTCGAAGCGGTGCGCGCGCATATTGACGCGGTCGTTCAATAAATTATCGATACAGCTTAAATGCTACGGTCGGCCATCGCTGAGGGGTTTTACGCACCCCGTATTCGTTTTGGGGTGACACTGCTCGCACTGGCGTTGGGCTATTTTCTTGCGGCGCGATTTGGTCTGTGGCTGGCCGCCGCCATGAACAGTTCGGTGAGCGCCGTCTGGCCAGCCAGTGGTCTTGCCATTGCCGGGCTGGTGTTGCTGGGTTGGCGTTATTGGCCAGCGATTCTTGCGGGTGCCTTTTTTGCCAGCCTGATCATTTTCCCCTGGTATGTGGCGCTGGCTATCGGTGTTGGTTGCAGTCTGGAGGCACTCGCGGCACTGTGGTTACTGAATCGTTCAGGCGGGTTTCACGCAGCGCTCGACCGGGTACAAGATGTTGTTAAATTAGCATTTTTTGCAGCGCCACTGGCGTGTGCTGTGAGCGCGAGTGTTGGGATTGCCGCGCTGGGTGGGACGCATCTGCTGCCGTCCAATGAGCTGGCTCGGGGATGGTTCATGTGGTGGATGGGCGACATGATGGGCTGCCTGCTGGTTGCGCCCGCCCTGATGGTCTGGTGGGTACACCGGCGTCAGGCCATTCATCCCTGGACCGCATTTGAAGCGAGCGCCATTCTGGTGCTGATGCTGGCTTCGGTGGGCGCATCGGTGCTGACCGGGGTGGATCAGAACCATTATGTGTTGTTTGCCTTCCTGATCTGGGCCGCCCTGCGTTTTGGCGTGCCGGGCGTGACCCTGGTGACGCTGGCGGCTGCGACGGTAGGCATGGCAACGGCGTTTCGGCCGATGGCCGGGACATTCACCTATGCCACGCTGTTTGATATGCAGATTCTGCTGTCCATCATTGCCCTGTCAGGCTTGCTGGTGGCCGCCGCGCTGGCTGAGCGCAAACATTCGGAATGGCGGCTTGATCGATTGGCGCGGTTTGACAGCCTCACAGGTTTAGCCAATCGTGCCGCGTTCCAGGAGCAGATGGAACGCACCACGGCGCATGTACAGCGCCATGGCGGCAATGTCGCTTTGTTGTATCTTGATCTTGATCGCTTTAAACAAATCAACGATACGCTCGGACATCAGGCCGGCGACCAGCTACTGCAAATCATGGCGACACGGATTCAGGCGAGCGTGCGCAGTGAAGATTTTGTCGCGCGTATCGGCGGCGATGAGTTTACGGTACTGGTGGTGGGTGAGCATGCTGCCCGCGCTGCGGCAGCAGTTGCGCAAAAAATACTCCAGGCGATGGCTGAGCCACTCACTTTGCTGGATCGTGATTACGTTATGTCTGCCAGTATTGGAATTGGTGTGTTGCGTTCTACCAGCAGTACGATTGGCGGCACGCCAGCAATGCTCGACGATGCGCAGGAGCTATTGCGCCACGCCGATACTGCGATGTATCGCGCCAAGCAGCAGAATTGTGGTTTCCTCTATTTCAATTCCAGCATGAATATTGCCAGCAAGCTTCAGTTAAGCCTGGAAGGTGGCTTGCGCCGGGCGCTGGAGCAAGGCGAATTCGAGTTGTATTACCAACCCAAAGTCGACGCCGTGCATCAGCGCATCACCGGTGCCGAAGCCTTGTTGCGCTGGCGTCATCCTCGCAGTGGCATCATCCAGCCCAGCCACTTCATCCCCACAATCGAGGCCAGTAGTTTGATGGAGCCGATCGGCTTATGGGTATTGCGGCAGGCATGTCAGCAAATCGTGACCTGGCAGCGCGACAGCCTGCCGGGTCAGCGTGTTGCGGTGAATTTTTCAGCGCGACAGTTTGCCTTGCCGAATCTGTTGCTGATGGTCGATCAGGTGTTGCAGGAAACCGGCCTTGACGCCGGACAGCTTGAGATAGAAATCACCGAAAGCACGGCGATGACCAATACCCGTCAAACGCTCGACACCTTGAACGCACTCAAGCAGCGTGGCGTGCGCCTGACAATCGACGATTTTGGAACGGGATATTCCAGTCTGGCGTACCTCAAGCGTTTCCCGATTGACGCCGTCAAGATAGACCGTTCGTTTATTCACGAGTTAGGGCGGGATGGGGATGATGCTGCAATTGTGCGTGCCATTATTCAGCTGGCGCACGGCATGCAAATGCGCGTGATTGCCGAAGGCGTGGAAACGGCTGAGCAGCGCGATTTCCTGCTACAGCACGGTTGTGACGAGATTCAGGGCTTTTTGTACAGCGCGGCCTTGCCACCGGCCGAGTATGCAAGTTTACTCAAAACCGGCCTGTAAATCGGTACTGTTTTTTTGCCAGGAGCGCCTGGCGCGAAGGATCAGCCGCCGTACTGGGTGGTGTCCTTGGTAACAGTCTGACCCTGGTTGATCCAGGCATCGAAGCCACCACTCATGGAGCGCACGTTGCTGTAACCAAGGCGCTGCAGGTTGAGCGCGGCCAGCGCGGAACGTCCACCGGTTTTGCAGTACAGCAGGATTTCAGCGGCCTTGTCTGCCAGTGCCGGATGGTCGGTTTTGAATTCGAGCAAACCACGTGGAATGCTGATGGCGGTGGGCAGGTGTGCGGATTCAAATTCGGCAGGTTCACGCACGTCAATGACCACGCTGCCAGCGTCGATATGTTGTGCCGCAGTGGTGGTATCGATCTCTTTGATCTGGGCTTTGGCTTCGGCGACAAGTTGTTGTGGGGTCAGGCTCATGGGATTCTCCAGTTAAAAAATTAATGTTTGTTGCGCATATGGTCGCCGACTTTGGCAAATGCAGCGGACAACTCGGCGCGCAATGAATCATCTTCGACGACTTCCTTGAGTGCCAGATCCATGCACAGCAGCCACTGGTCGCGTTCCGATTCACTGATCGGAAACGGCAGGTGGCGGCGCCGCAACATCGGGTGGCCGTACTCCTGCACATACAGTTGTGGGCCGCCCATCCAGCCATTCAAAAACTTGAATAGCTTGTCTTCCGAACCTTGCAGGTCTTCGGCGTGCAACTTGCGAATGCCATACGACTCCGGGAGTTCGTCCATGATCTGATAAAAACGTTTCACCAAGGCGCGAATTTTATCTGCGCCGCCGATGCGTTCAAAGTGGTTTTGTATGGTTCCGGTCATCGGGGTTTCAGGCTGCATGTGAGGCCTCATGGCCGCATAACTGGTTGGCGGGTACGGCCTGGTCAATCAGGCGCGGCCTGGGTAAGTTGAGGTTGGCCATAATGGCAATGAATTCGTCCCGGCTTTTACCGGCAAGTCGCGGGTTGGACTCGCGTTCCTGTTCTACGCTGGAGACATGTCGATGGTGATAGTCGTGCCCCGGATACACCAGCGTTTCACCCTGTAATGGCCAGATTTTGCGCGTGATGCTGTCATATAACACACCTGCATCACCTCCTTGAAAATCGGTTCGGCCACAGTCACCGATTAACAGGGCATCGCCACTGAACAGGCGGTCACGCCACAGGTAGCTGGTGCAGCCAGATGTATGACCCGGCGTAGCGAGTACGGCGATGGTTTCCGTGCCAAAATGCAGGCGTTCGTCACCTTGCAGATGGACATCGGCACAGGGCGCGCCGCCGTGAATGCTGATCACGGTCTGTGCGCCGGTTTGCTCACGTAGCTGTGCAGCGCCAGTGATGTGGTCAGCGTGGACATGGGTTTCCAGTACTGCGGACAGTTTCAGTTGCTGTTCTTCCAGCAGCGCCAGATAAAGCGCGACGTGCTCACGCACCGGGTCGATCAGCACCGCTTCATGGTGTATCGGATCACCCAGCAGATAGGTGTAAGTCGAACTGGTTTCGTCAAATAGCTGGCGAAAATGAATCATGTGCTTCACCTTTTTCAGTCGTATACGCAAAGAATGCGGTCAACTGGCTCAATATCAAGCCAGATAGTTACGTATAAAGAGAACCCACCCCAGCAGCAGCAACGGCCAGGCAGCCAGCGGGCCGAGTAACAGGCGCAACCAGCGGTTGTCCGGATCGAAGCCGACACCGTGCACGAATCCGGCTGACATGCCCCACATCAGCAGGCTGAGCAGGCCGTGATCCAGTGCCACGCCACCATGCATCAGACCGCGTGGATAGGCGGTAATCGCCAGCGCCAGGCTGGCTGCAGCCGCGAGGGAAACCCACCGCCCCCAGCGATGTTTGAATAAGATCGAAGTCATGCTTGATCAGTGTTTGCTGCGATCCGCGGCGTCCAGTGCGCAGTCTTTGGCGTCACACATGGTGGCGGCCATTGAGGCGAGCAATACGGCCATGCTGACGCCGAGGATCCAGGCGAAATACCACATGATGGTTCTCCTTCAATAGTTAAGGTGAATGGTAATGGCGCTGTCGGGTTCAGCCAGCGTGACGGCAGCATCCTTGAACGCGGGTTTGCCGCTGACTTTGGAGTTGTTCGACAAGCCCCAGCCTTCTTGCGGAATCATGCCAAACAGGCGGTTCAGTTCGCCGTTGCCGTCCTCGTCATGATAGGCCATGACCGCGTACTGCCCCGGTTTCAGGCCGTCTATGGCGAGCGTGTTTTTGCCTTGTGGCAGCACAAAACGCTGGCTGGCACGCGCTTCCTTGGGAAAGCCTTCGGCACGCTCATAGAGCAGCACGGTGAGTTTGCCGCCGCCAGCCTTGACGCCCTCCAGCGCCACGTTAAGGGTGGCGGCTTCGGCGCCGGTCAGCGCGAGCATCAGCGGCAATGCGTAATAAGCAGAATTCATCGGAGGCTTTCTGGCAATCTCGATTAATAAACAGAGTGGTCATTGGCTTTGATGAAATCGGTGGTGACCTTGCCCCACATCACCTTGTACGCCCATGAAGTGTAAAAAATGATCAACGGCATGAACACCACGGTCGCACCAAGCATCACGCCCAGCGTCAGTTCCGACGACACGCTATCCCATACTGTCAGGCTGGAACGCGGATCGGACGAGGATGGCATGAGAAACGGGAACATCGACACACCGGCGGTGCCGATGATGCCGGCGCAGGTGATTGACGAAGCGACGAAAGCCAGCCCCGCCTTGTGCAGGCGGGAAAACACGATGCCCAGTGCGATGGCGATGAAGGTGCCGATGGGAATCCATTTAGCCCAGGCGTAGGTGGTGTAATTACTCATCCAGGCACCCGCTGTCTTGACCACGGTTTTATCCATGGGGTCGGGCAGGGCGTTGGGGTCAATGTGGCTGGTAATGACGTAGCCATCAATACCTTTCATGATCCACAACCCAGCCAGTGCAAATGTCACCAGCGTGGCCACGCCAAAAATCAGGCTGGCGGTGCGCACGCGACGATAGATGTCGCCCTCGGTACGCAGCATCAGGTAATTGGCACCCTGGAAGGTCAGCATCGACAGGCTGACCACGCCCGCCAGCAGGCCGAACGGGTTGAGCAGTTGCCAGAACGTGCCGGTGTAGCTGGAACGCAACGTGTCGTCGAACTGGAACGGCACGCCCAGCAACAGATTGCCGAACGCCACGCCGAAGATGATCGGTGGCACCGCGCCGCCGATGAACAGCCCCCAGTCCCAGGTGCTGCGCCAGGTCGCGTTATGGATTTTTGAGCGGTAGGTAAAGCCGACCGGACGGAAAAACAGCGCCCATAACGCCGCCATCATGGCCCAGTAGAATCCCGAAAAGGCGGTGGCGTAGATCAGCGGCCAGGCGGCGAAAATAGCACCGCCTGCCGTGACAAACCAGACCTGGTTACCTTCCCAGTGCGGTGCGACGGTATTGATGACAGCGCGGCGTTCCAGGTCGTTGCGGCCGACAAAGGGCAGCAGTGTGCCGACGCCCATATCGTGACCGTCCATGATGGCAAAACCAATCAGCAATACCCCGACCAGCAACCACCAGATGAGTTTCAGGCTTTCGTAGTCCATGTTTTTCTCCCTTATGCCTTGTCAGCGGGTGCGCCGACAGGAATAGTGCCGCCGCCATGTTTTGTTTCACCGTGATACCGGCCGGTGCCGAGGCTGGCTGGTCCCAGGCGCGCGTATTTCGCCATCAAATACACTTCGACGATCAGCAGCACGGTGTAGAAAGCGACAAAACCTGCGAGTGACGCGTATACATTGCCGGGGGTCAGGCTGGATACCGACAGGTGAGTTGGCAGTACACCGTAAATACTCCACGGCTGACGGCCATACTCGGCAACGATCCAACCCAGCTCGATCGCGACCCAAGGCATCGGGATGAACCACAGCGCCCAGCGCAGTAGCCAGCGCTTTTCGATAAAGTTGCCTTTGATCGAATAGAGCAGCGCGAAACTGAACAATATGAGGAACAGGAAGCCCAGCGCTACCATGATGCGGAAGCTCCAGAACATCGGTGCGATTTTCGGGATGGTGCTGTCTACCGCCTGCTGAATCATCGCTGGCGTTGCGGCCGATACGTCTTCGGTATATTTCTTCAGCAGCAGACCGAAGCCCAGATCGACCTTGTGGGCGTTGAATGTCGCCAGCGCGGTGGCATTGGTTTTGTCTTTGCGCAGCTGTTCCAGCGCGGTGACCGCAATCATGCCGTTGATGATGCGGGCGCGATTTTTTTCCTTGATCTCGGCAATGCCAGGGATGGTCTTGCTGATGGAGCGCGTACCGATCAGACCCATGGCGTAAGGAATCTGGATTTCATATTCGTTGGTCTGGGTTTTTTCGTTGGGCAGCGCAAACAGCGTGAATGGCGCTGGTGCCGGTTCGGTATGCCACATGGCTTCCATCGCCGCGAGCTTGGTGTGTTGCGCCTCGCCAACGCTATAACCGGATTCATCCCCCAGCACAATGACGGACAATGCCGAGGCAAAGCCGAAACCGGCTGCGATACGGAACGAACGCCGGGCAAAATCGAGATCGCGACCCTTGAGCAGGTAATAGCTGGAAATGCCCAGTACGAACAGCGCCGCAGTGACATACCCGGCCGACACGGTGTGGACGAACTTGGCCTGCGCCACCGGATTGAATACGATGGACCAGAAATCGGTCATTTCCATGCGCATGGTGATGAAGGAAAATTCGGTACCGACCGGATTCTGCATCCAGCCGTTGGCGATCAATATCCACAGTGCCGACAGGTTGGAACCCAGCGCCATGAATACCGTGACCATGAAGTGCTTCCATTTGCTGAGCTTGTCCCAGCCAAAGAAAAACAGGCCGATGAAAGTGGATTCGAGGAAGAACGCCATCAAGCCTTCAATGGCCAGCGGCGCGCCAAAGATATCGCCGACGTAGTGCGAGTAATACGCCCAGTTGGTGCCGAACTGGAACTCCATGGTGATGCCAGTGGTGACGCCGAGCGCGAAGTTGATGCCGAACAGCTTGCCCCAGAACTTGACCATGTCCTTGTATATCGGGCGTCCGGTGGTGACGTAGGTCAGCTCCATCGCGACCAGCATCACTGCCAGCCCGATAGTTAGGGGCACAAACAAAAAGTGGTACAGCGCGGTGACGGCAAACTGCAGCCGCGATATGTCTACCAGTTCGGTACTGATCATGGGGTATTACTCCTTGTGTTGATCGACTGCGGGTCTGGATTGCAACATGGCCTGGCTCACTTGCTCGGGTGAAAGCGGTGCCGTTTCGGGTGCGCGAAAAAATAGCCACCAGATCGCAAAAACCAGCGAAATTTTTACGATCAGGATGAGTAGAATCTCCCGGCTCAGGGGGTGATGCCATATGTCGCGCATACAAAGGCTCCTGTTCAAAATTACCAGCATGTCGATGCTTACTATATACGCACAGGATGATTATGGATATTCCGTATCATGGTTTGTAGCTGTGACATAGCGTCGCAAAGCTGCATTGTGATGCTGCAAAGCAACCTCAGTGCCAAGTAGGTAATACATTTTAAAAAATATATTATCTATATGAATTTAAATTAAATTTATATTGATAACTTGCTTTCCATGCGTTACAAAGTACAACAGCGACATCGAGAAAAAACAAAAAATGACAGTAATTTTTTTAAATAAACAGGTAAACTGCCATTTTTGACACTGATTGCCGTGAAATGTCGATCCCGCATATCCCTGAATTATTGTCCTATCTCGATAGCCAGCCCGAGCCGCGTATCGTAATGGACAAGAACTACACCATCATCGCGGCAAATCAGGCATATCGCGCTGAATACGGAGATGAGCAGTCGCTGGTTGGCCGGCATTGTTATGAGGTATCACATCACTACACCCGGCCGTGCGATCAGGTTGGCGAGGCGTGCCCGCTGAAACACGCTGCGGCCAGCGGACGGCCGCAACGGGTGCTGCATTTGCATCAGACGCCACGCGGTGAAGAACACGTCGATGTTGAGTTGACGCCGATTCGTGATGCCGATGGTCAGGTCATTTATTTCGTCGAAATGATGCATACCGTGCGCGATGCCAGCGCGCATCCCTCGTCACGCGGGCTGGTCGGGCGTTCGACAGCGTTTAATCACATGCTCGGGCTGGTTGAGCGCGTTGCACCATCCGAGGCAGCGGTGCTGCTGCTGGGCGAATCGGGTACCGGCAAGGAGCTGGTCGCGCAAGCCGTGCACGATGCCAGTCGACGTGCCGACGGGCCTTACGTGGCGGTGGATTGCTCTGGCGTGACGGAGACGCTGTTTGAAAGCGAGTTGTTTGGCTACGAAAAGGGCGCGTTTACCGGCGCAACCCAGCGCAAGCCGGGTCTGGTTGAGAGCGCCAGCGGCGGCACGCTGTTTCTGGATGAGGTGGGTGATATTCCGCTGGGTTTGCAGGTGAAACTGCTGCGTTTGCTGGAGACCGGCACTTACAGGCGCGTCGGCGGCATTGAGGTATTGCGCGCCGATTTCCGGCTGGTGTCAGCCACTCACCGTGATCTGAAAAAAATGGTCGAACAGGAAAGCTTCCGCAAAGACCTGTATTACCGCATCAGCACCTTTCCGATCCACCTGCCCGCGCTATCCGAGCGGCGCGAAGATATCCCGCTGCTGGCAGCTACGCTGCTTACGCGCATCAATCCCGGCCGCAAACTGAAACTGCATCCAGACACGCTGGCGCAACTCGACGCCTGCGAGTTTCCCGGCAACATCCGCGAACTGCGCAACATGCTGGAGCGCGCCAGTCTCATGGCCGACGGCGATACGCTGCTGCCGGAACATCTGGACCCGGAATGCACCGGTTTTCAGCTGCGCGAACGTGCCATGCCGATGGATATTGTGCCGCTGGATCAGGCCGAGCAGCGCTACTTGCAGTGGGCGCTGGCGCAGCACGGTGGCGACCGCCGCGCGCTGGCGGATAAACTTGGCGTCAGCGAACGCACGCTCTATCGCAAGCTGCAAGGCTGACAGTTACTTACTTGTCGAGCGATTCTTTTTCCATCAGCAGGTAAGTATTGTAGGCGTTGGGGCGGTTAGCCTGTTTGAATGCCGGCAATTTGGCGTATTTTGACCAGTCTGTGCTCGCATAGGCTTCTTCAAACGGTACCAGGTCGTTGACCGCCTTGCCCATGCTGGCGCGCAAGTAATTGAGGTAATCGCGCGTCAGGGTCAAGTCGGCCAGCGGCTTGTTGGAGACGCCGCCATGCCCCGGCACCATCACGCGTGGCTGCAGCGCAATCAGTTTATCGAGCGCGGCCAGCCAGGCTTTGCTGTCGGCATCGCCGACAAACGGCACGCGACCTTTAAACACCAGATCGCCCGCGTACAGCACGCCGTCTTCTTTCACCAGCATCGCCATGTCTTCATCGGAGTGCGCCGGGCCGACGAAGCGCAGCGCAAAATGCACGCCGCCCATTTCGAAATCGGTATCGCCATCGAGCCAGATATCGGCGGGCATTAATTTGGTGTGTTCATCGACCCACGGGAACAGGGTTTCCTTACGCTGCGCCAGGCGTGCGGCGGCAGCGTCGGTATTGATCGCGCCACGGCCATTCTTGTGCGCCCAGATTTCTGCACCCAATGCCTTGAATACCTGGGTGCCGTAATAATGGTCGGCGTGATAATGGCTGATGATGACGCGCTTGATCGGCTGATGGGTGATTTTGCGAATCTGCCGGACCAGTTCAGCCGCCAGTGACGGCGTGCCCAGCGTGTCGAACACCACCACGCCAGCCGGGGTGACAACAAACCCGGCATTCGACATATAGCCCTGATTTTCTGACGAGGCTGCGCCTGAAAGCCCCTGCACATAATAGCTATGAGTGCCGACTTTAACCGGCGTGACCTTGACGCTGACCGCAGCGTAGTCGGCCGCCTGTGAAGGCGAAATAAACAGCAGGGCAAAACACAGTGCGAGCAGGGCTTTCATCTTCTGAATCTCCTTGTTGTTCGAGGTTTTGCGGCCATTGTACGCGCGACAATGGGCATGGCGTTATGGTATCTTCCCACCGTGTTTCTGCTGTTTAAGGACGTATTTTGATCAAGAAAAACTGGCTTGCTTTCAGCCTGGCCTTCGTGCTGCCCATCCTGGTGGTGTTCTGGTGGTGGGGCGGCTTCAACTCGGCTACCGTGACACCTGGCGTCAGCGGTAATTATCACTATGTTTACATTGAACACATCGGCAATTTCGGCAAAATTCCGGATGTGCAGCAAAAAGTATCCGATGCACTGCGTGCCCAGGGCATTATGCCCGGCAATGCGATCACCATCCTCTACGACGACCCGCGTATTACCAAAAAGCGCGAGCAGCGCGCGCGGGTGGGCTATCTGTTACCGGCTGGCGTGAGTGTCAAACCGCCGTTGCAGGTTGATGACATGCCACCACGACCCGTGTTCAGTGCGCATGTGCAAGCCAGCATGCTGTTGGCACCCAGCATGGCCTATCAGGCGCTACATGACTATCTGAAACCCAGTGGCCAGGATATCCGCATGCCGTCGGTAGAGGTTTATGTAGCAGGCGACGCGATCAACAAAATGGGCACGCTGACGGTGGAAATTCCTCGCTGACGTAGTGTCCAGATGATTTTCTTTGCCCTGATTGCCGCGCTGTTGCTGGAGCATTTCTACCCGTTGGGGCATCCGCTGCCGCACTACGTGGCATTTGGCCGCTACACCCAATACATCGAGCGCCAGTTGAATGCGGGGCAATACCAGCACGGCGTGCTGGCCTGGCTGGCAGCGATACTGCCGATTTTAATCGGCGTGGCCGCCGTGTATTTCATGCTGCATCAACTCAGCCCCTTGCTGGCCTGGGGCTGGAGCGTGCTGGTGCTGTATTTGACCCTGGGCTTCAAATATTTCAGCCAGATCACCGAGCGCATCGCGCGCGCGCTGGAAGCGGGCGACATTGAGGCTGCGCGCGCACTGCTGGCGGACTGGCGCGGGCTGGATGCCAGCCAGCTCGACGCCGACGACATTGCCCGCCTGACTGCCGAACGCTGTTTCGAAAGTGCGCACCGTCAGATGCTGGGTGTGATTGTGTGTTTCGTGCTGTTATCACCACTGGGGCCGATCGGCGCGGTGCTGTTCCGTCTGGCGTCGATCCTCGGGCGCAAATGGGGCAGCATTGAAGCGGTGGGGCAGTTTGGCGAATTCGCCGCGCGCGCGTTTCATGTCATCAACTGGATTCCGCTGCGTCTGTCGGCCCTGAGTTTTGCCGTGGCGGGCAATTTTGAAGACGCCATGTATTGCTGGCGTACGCAGGCGGCAGACTGGCCCGACCGTGAAAACGGTATCCTGCTTGCCAGTGGCGCAGGCGCATTGGGCGTACGGCTGGGTTTGCCGATTCATGACGCAGGCGGTCTGTTGCAGCGCCCCGAGTTGGGCTTGGGTGACCACGCCGAGCCGCAATATCTGGATAGCAGTATCAGCCTGGTGTGGCGCGTGCTGGGCATCTGGCTGTTGCTGCTGTTGTTGATGACGATTGCATCGCTGGCGGGCTGATGTTAAACGCCATCTGGGTCGGGTTCTTTCTGGTGGCGTTCGGTTTTGCCGTCGTCAACGCAGTATTCCTTGGCCACACCGACAGCTTCGCGCTGATCATGAAGGCCACGTTTGAAGCATCAAAAAGCGCGTTTGAAATCGCCATTGGATTAACCGGCGTGATGGCGCTGTGGCTCGGCATCATGCGCATCGGCGAGCGTGCCGGGTTTTTACAGGGTTTGACCTGGCTGTTGAACCCGCTGTTCAAGCGTCTGTTTCCCGATGTGCCGTCCAACCACCCGGCGCTTGGCGCGATTACCATGAACATGGCCGCCAACATGCTTGGCCTGGACAACGCCGCGACACCGATCGGCATCAAGGCGATGCAGGAATTGCAAACCATCAATCCGAAAAAAGACACCGCATCCGACGCGCAAATCCTGTTTCTGGTGATTAATGCGTCGTCGGTGACGCTGCTGCCAGTGACGATTTTTACCTACCGCGCCCAGGCCGGTGCGGTAGACCCCACCGACGTGTTTATCCCGATCCTGATCGCAACGTACTGCTCGACCATGGCGGGGCTGCTGGCGACGGCGTTTTTCCAGAAGATCAACCTGCTCGATAAAGTCGTGCTGGCGTACCTGGCCGCGATCAGCGCGGTCGTGTTCGGCCTGGTCGCGTATTTTGCGCAGCTGCCTGCGGCGGAGATGCTGCGTCAGTCGTCGATATTGAGCAACGCGCTGCTATTTGGTCTGGTCACGCTATTTATCGGCGGTGCTGCGATCAAGCGCGTCAATGCGTATGAAGCCTTTATCGAAGGCGCCAAGGACGGTTTTCATACCGCTGTCACGATCATCCCGTATCTTGTTGCGATGCTGGTGGCCATCGCCGTGTTCCGTGCCAGTGGCGCGCTGGATTTGCTGATGAACGCGGTGCGCAGCGCGGTGCTGGGCATGGGCTGGGACACGCGCTGGGTGGATGCGCTGCCGACCGCGCTGATGAAGCCGTTGTCCGGTAGCGGTGCGCGCGCGATGATGATCGATACCATGCATACTTTTGGCGCAGACTCGTTTGCCGGGCGGCTGGCGTCGGTGATCCAGGGCAGCACCGAAACCACTTTTTACGTGCTCGCGGTGTATTTTGGCGCGGTTGGTATCAAGCGTGTACGCCATGCGGTGGCGTGTGGCCTGCTGGCCGATCTGGGTGGGCTGATTGCCGCGATTGGCGTGACGTATTTCTTTTTTGGTTAAGCAATGAACGAGTATTCCATACTGGCAGCGGTCGATCTCGGCTCCAACAGCTTCAAGTTACAAGTGGCGCGGGTGGTGGACGACCAGATCTATCCGCTTGACGTGCTCAAGGAGCCAGTACGCCTGGCGGCAGGTGTCGGCGTCGATAAAAATCTCGATGCCGCTTCGCAACAGCGTGCACTCGATTGCCTGAGCCGGTTTGGCGAGCGCCTGCGCGGAATACCGCAAGGCGCGGTGCGCTGCGTCGGCACCAGCGCGCTGCGCGTGGCGAACAATGCAGCCGAATTTTTGGCGCAGGCTGAAGCTGCGTTAGGTTATCCGATTGAAGTCATCGCCGGGCGTGAAGAAGCGCGGCTGGTGTATATCGGCGTCGCACATAGTCTGCCAGCCACTGAACAATCCCGCCTGGTGATCGATATCGGTGGCGGTTCGACCGAATGCATCATCGGCAACGGGGTTGAGCCGCGCTTGATGGAGAGCCTGCATCTGGGCTGTGTCAATTACACCCGGCAGTATTTCCGCGATGGGCGAATCGAGAAAGCCGCCATGAAACAAGCCGAACTGGCTGCGCGCGCCGAAGCACAAAGCCTGCGTGTTGACTATATCGGGCAATGGCACGAGGCCGTTGGTTCAAGCGGCACGGCGCGCGCCTTGTCGGATGTGCTGGTACAGAATGGCTGGTCACAGTCGGGCATCAGCGCAGATGGGCTGGCCGCATTTCGAATTGCGCTGATTCGCGCTGGCAGCGTTGACAGGCTCGAATTGGCTGGCCTTAAGCCCGACCGCAAGCCGGTCATAGCTGGCGGACTGGCGATCATGAGTGGGCTGTTTGCCGAGTTCGGCATCGAGCAGATGACCGTGGCCGATGGCGCGTTACGCGAGGGCGTGCTGTACGATTTGCTCGGGCGCTTCCACCATCGCGATATGCGCGCCGCTACCGTGGCGCAATTCACGCGCCGCTATCATGTCGACACGCATCAGGCGAAACGTGTTGCCGGACTGGCGACCCAGTTGTACGCACAGATTACGGATGACAGCGACGAAACGGTGGAGAACCAGTCGTTATTTTTGCGTTGGGCGGCGCTGTTGCATGAGGTCGGTATTTCGATTGCCCATTCGGGGTACCACAAGCATGGTGCGTACATTCTGGAAAACGCCGACATGCCGGGTTTTTCGCGCAAGGATCAGATACGGCTGGCGCTGCTGGTGCGGGCGCAACGCGGTGGCTTGTCCAAGCTGGCTGAATTTCAAGCGCCCATTGCCCAGCCCGAGGTGCAGTTGATGGTGCTGGCGCTGCGCCTGGCGGTGCTGTTTCATCGCAGCCGCATCACTGCGGCGTTGCCGGGTATTGCGTTGAGCCCCGCCGGTGCAGGCTATCAGCTGGCATTGTCAGCCGCTTGGCTGGACGACAATCCTTTGACGTGCACCGCGTTGAAAGCGGAAGTGCAGGTCTGGAAAGAGGCAGGCGTCAAGCTGATGGTCAATAACCCCCCCTGAAACTGGGCACAAACCTGGTTTGTGGCCTGAATCCGGATTGAAAATTCATTCGATTGATGGATGTTTTGTACTGCTTGCATCTGGTAGGTTGTCAGCGTGAAATGTTTCCTGCGAGTTGACATGAAAAAAGCCCACGCCATTACTTTCCTGCACGATGCCAAAAAATCCCATCTCTGGTGGGTGTCGCACGCCAGTGCAATTATTGAAGGGCGCCCGGTTGAGCAGGACGAAGTGCCGCTGCATTGCACCGAATGCGCGTTTGGCTGCTGGTATTACGGCAATGGCAGCGTGCTGTCGCAGATTTCTGCATTTCAACGGATAGACGAGCCACACCAGCGCCTGCACGCTATCTACCTGCATATTCATGTGTTGCTCAAAGTCGGACAGAAGGAACAGGACAACTCGCGGCTCGGCTGCCTGCTGGGTGCGGGACGCAAACTCAAAGCCGAAAAACAGGCGGCTGATGCCAAGGCACATGCCCTGTTGCAGGACATGAAAGCTGCGTCACGTGAAATTGTCGCGCATGTTGACGATTTACAGGCCGTGCTGCTGGCCATGAGCGACGCTGAGTTCGATGCGCTGATGGCGGCACAGGGATTCGGCAATGCGCCGCCTAAACTGAGTCTGGTGAAACAAATAGTCGCTTGATCATTTTCGCTACTCACAGCAGTCAATTTCACACCCACCCCGCAACCTGCGTTTAATTTAAGTCTGCTAATGAATCAGATTTAATCTTTGTTCACAGTCTGTTTTTGCCTCTCCACGTATTACGTCTAACCGACAGAAATACAATACTCAGGAGAGAAAACATGAACAAAGCCGAAGTGATTTACCGTTTACGCGATAGCAAAAAAGCTCACATGAGCTGGGTCACGCACGCTCATGCGCTGGTAGAAGGCATGGAGGTTGCCAAAGACAAAGTGCCGGTGCACGGCACCGAGTGCGGCTTTGGCTGCTGGTATTACGGTGAGGGTCAAATCCTGTCGCAACTGGCGGCGTTCCGCAAGGTGGAAGACCCGCACCTCAAGCTGCACGACGTTTACATGGAAATCCACAAGTTGTTGCGCGTGGCCGATAAGGAAGACACGTCCGGCCTGTTCGGGCGCATGCTGGGTTCTGCTAAAAAGCTGGCTGAAGAAAAAGCGGCAGCGCAAGCGCAGGCACACCAACTGTTTGCCGAACTGAAGCAGATTTCGCGCGATATCGCGGGCCATCTGGACGACCTGCAACAGCAACTGATCGAGATGGACGACGCCAAACTTGACGCCATGTTGAGCGCGCAAGGTGTGGCGATGCCGGTGCATCAGTCCATCGTATCGTTTCGCCAGTACCCAAAAACCGTCTGACCGGGCACAAAGCATCGGGTTTACCCGGCGCTTTTTGCCAGTGTTTCCAAGAGCATGGCCTGGGCGTTGTAAGGCTTGGCGCGACGCGGCTGTTTGCGCCGATAGTCGCCGTGCATGTCCATGTCCCAGGCCTGGGTATTGTCCTTCAGGTAAGGTTTCAGTCCTTCGGTAATCACGCGTTTTTTCAGGCGTGGCTCCAGCACCGGGAAACACGCTTCAATGCGGCGGAAAAAGTTGCGATCCATCCAGTCTGCACTCGATAAATAGACGCGTTCGGCGCCGCCATCGCGGAAGTAGAAAATGCGCGTGTGTTCCAGGAAGCGGCCAATCACCGAGCGCACGCGGATATTTTCCGACAGCCCGGCAATGCCGGGTTTGAGCACGCACACACCCCGGATAATCAGGCTGATTTTTACGCCCGCCTGCGAGGCTTCGTACAGGGCATTGACCACATCAGGTTCGACCAGGGAATTCATTTTGGCAATAATCGCAGCAGGTTGACCTGACTGCGCCAGCGTGGTTTCGCGCTTGATGGCGGCCAGCACCTGGCTGTGCAGGGTAAACGGTGATTGCCACAGGTGTTTGAGGCGTGAAGCTTTGCCCAGCCCGGTCAACTGGGTAAAGATGTCGTTGACGTCTGCGCATACATCATCGTTGCATGTCAACAGGCCAAAATCGGTGTACAGGCGTGCCGTCCTGGCGTGGTAATTGCCGGTGCCGAGATGGGCATAACGACGCAGTTTGCCATCTTCGCGGCGTACCACCAGCGCCATTTTTGCGTGGGTCTTGTGCGCAACCACGCCGTACACCACGTGGGCGCCGGCATCTTCCAGTTTGGCGGCCCAGTTGATATTGGCCTCTTCGTCGAAACGCGCCATCAACTCGACCACGACGGTGACTTCCTTGCCGCTCTGTGCGGCAGCGATCAGCGCTTCCATCAGCATGGAATCGGTGCCGGTGCGGTACACGGTCTGGCGTATTGCCAGCACTTTCGGATCGTCTGCGGCTTCACGGATGAAGTCGATGACTGGCTGGAATGACTGGAACGGGTGGTGCAGCAAAATATCGCTTTTGCGGATTGCAGCAAACATCGCGCCTTCCTTGGCCAGACCGTTTGGCAGACCGGGCATGAACGGTGCGAACTTGAGGTCGGGGCGATCTACCTGATCAGGAATCTGCATCAGACGAACCAGGTTGACCAGGCCGTTGACCTGGTACAGGTCATCGGCGTCCAGGCTGAACTGTGACAGCAAAAATTCGGCCATTTTGGGTGAGCAGTTATCTGCGACTTCAAGCCGGACCGCGTTGCCGAAGTGGCGATGCGGCAGTTCGCCCTGCAAGGCTTCGCGCAGGTTTTTGGTCTCTTCCTCGTCAACGAACAGGTCGGAATTGCGTGTGACGCGGAATTGATAACAACCCTGCACCGTCATGCCCGAGAACAGCTCATCGACGTGCGCGTGCAGGATCGACGACAAAAACACGAAGCCGTATTCGCACCCGGCAATCGCTTCCGGCATGCGGATCACGCGTGGCAACGAGCGCGGCGCCTGCACCACCGCTGCGCCGGAATTGCGTCCAAACGCATCGCGTCCGGACAGTTCGACGGCAAAGTTCAGGCTCTTGTTGAGCACGCGCGGGAATGGATGCGCAGGGTCGAGGCCGATCGGTGTCAGCACCGGCATCAGTTCGCGGAAAAAATACGCGCGGATCCACTCAGTCTGTTCGGTATTCCAGTGATTGCGACGCAGAAACCGGATGCCCTGTTCGGCCAGTTGCGGCAAGATACTTTGATTCAATGTGGCGTACTGCTTTTCAACCAGTGCATGCACACGTGGCACCGCAGCGCGGAACGTCTGCGTGGCGCTCAGACCGTCAGGACCAACGCTGATCGAGCTGAGCGCGATGCGCTCCTTCAGTCCGGCGACGCGTACTTCAAAAAATTCATCCAGGTTGCTGCTGACGATGCAGATGAATTTGAGCCGTTCGAGCAACGGCATGGCGGGATCTTCGGCTTGCGCCAGCACGCGTTCGTTAAAGGCCAGCAAACTCAGTTCGCGGTTGAGGAAATGCTCGGTAGTGGCGATTGTCATGGGGGTATGGTAGCAAATAACGCTAAGATGATTGTGAGGTGCGCGGATACGTCGCACACTCTATCTTTATATGGCAATCACATGACAATATTATGACAACCGAAGTTGAACTCAAGCTGGCGCTGGCATCCACGAGCGTTGCAGCGCTCAAGCGCCATCCGCTATTGCAGGCGGCGGGCACGCCGTTACGACGCAATCTGCGGAGTGTTTACCATGACACGCCCAAGTTAAGTCTAATGCGAAAAAATGCGGCGTTGCGTGTGCGTCGGGTCGGACAAAGCTGGATCCAGACGGTGAAGATTGGAGGGGGTGCAAGTGGCGGCCTGCATCAGCGCCCCGAATGGGAAGTCACGCTGCCCGATGCAACGCTCAATCCGGCGCTGTTTGAAGCGCCTGCAGTGCGCGCATTGCTTACCTCGGCGCGGCAGGCAAAACTGCTGCCGGTATTCGAGACGCGCTTCTGGCGCACTACCTGGCAGGTACAGTGGGAGGGTGCACAGATCGAAGTGGCGCTGGATCAGGGCGAGGTGCGTAGTGGCACACATAGCCAGCCGATTCTGGAACTGGAGTTGGAGCTCAAATCGGGCACTGCGCTGGCTTTGTTCGACCTCGCGCTGGCGCTGGCTGAAACCATTCCGTTGCGTCCTGATCCGGTGAGCAAGGCGCAACGCGGTTATGCGCTGTTTCTCGGCCAGCTAGCTGCGCCGGTTAAAGCTGCCCCGGCAGGCTTGCGCGCGGAGATGCCGGTCACGGCGGCGGCAATCTGTGCCGCGCAAAGCGCATTGGCGCAGCTGACCGGCAATCTGGTCGGGCTACTGGATGGGCGTGACCCTGAATATCTGCACCAATTCCGGATTGCACTGCGGCGCATGGACGCGGCGCTACGCATCAATCAGCACTGCCCGGCACTGGCCGCGTTGCGCGCTGAGTTACGCTGGGTGCTGGACAATACCAGCCTGGCGCGTGACCGGGATGTGGTGATGGCGCACACCTTGCCCGCAGTTCAGACGCAAGTAGCGGATCTGGCATTTGAACGCCTGCTGCGTGCCATCCAGCCGTTGCGCCACGCTGCGCATGCAGACTTGAGTGCAGCACTCGGGTCGGCACGGTTTGGCCAGTTTTTGCTGCGGGTCGGACGGGCGTTGCTATCCTGCGAGCAGGATAGTCTGGATGCAGACAATGCGGGGAGCTTAAAGCGCAGGGCACGCGAGCTGCTGGCAAAGCAGCATCGTACGTTGCTGCGGCGGGGCGGGGACGCGACCACGCTGTCAGTCGCTGCACGCCACCGCCTGCGTGTCGCGGCCAAAAAACAACGTTACCTGTTGGCGTTTATGGCAGAAATTTATCCGCAGCGCGCAAGCCGGGCGTATCTGGCAGCGCTGTCAGGCTTGCAACAACAGCTCGGTGAGCTAAATGATCTGGCGGTCGCACAGCGTTGCCTGCAAACCTTGCGCCCACGCCACACCTGGGCTTGCGGTATGGTACAGGGCTGGTGTGCCGCGCAGGTGCCGCAGTTGCTGGCGCAATTCGGCATTGCCTGGGATGACGTAAACGCAGCCAAACCGTTTTGGCGTGAGCGCACATAACTGTCATATTGGAGGACTAGCATGGCGCACTTTTTGGATGTCGATATGGATTTGATCGTGTGGCGTCATGCCGATGCGGTGGATGGCGTGCCCGACATGACGCGTGAACTGACCGCCAAAGGCTTGAAGCAGGCGGCACAAATGGCGGACTGGCTCAACGCGCGTCTGCCGAAGGATGCGCGCATCCTGGTCAGCCCGGCCAAGCGCGCGCTGCAAACCGCCGCAGCGCTGGGGCGGCCGATGGAGATCATCCAGAAACTGGCACCCGGCACCGATGCGATGAGCGTGGTGCTGGCCAGCGGCTGGCCGGACGCAGGCGGTACCGTGGTGGTGGTCGGGCATCAGCCCAGTCTGGGACAAACGGCGTCGCTGCTGATGTGCGGGGCGGAGGCGGATTTGTGTATCAAGAAAGGCGGGCTGTGGTGGCTGACCAACCGCGTGCGGCAAGCCAGCCAGCAGATTATTGTGCGTGCGGTGATGACGCCGGAGCTGAGTTAGGCAGGCAGTATTGCAGCCAGCGCTGTACCCAGCGTGTCCAGCGTGAAGGGTTTGAGTACGTAGCCGCTGGCGCCAGCGGCGGTCGCCTCGGCGAGGTTTTCCGGCAGCGCCTCGGCAGTCACCATCAGCACCGGTAGATGCGCTAGCAGTGGATCGCGGCGGATTTCACGCAGCAGCTCAATGCCACTCAGATTGGGCATGCTCCAGTCGGTCAACACCACGTCATAGTGTGCGCTATGCAATTTTTCCAGTGCGGCAACGCCGTCTTCAGCCTCGTCACTGTCGCGATAGCCGAGTTCTTTCAGCAGGTTGCGCAACATGCGTCGCATGCTGGAAAAATCGTCCACTACCAGAAATTTCAATGTGCTGTCGGTCATGCTTCATCCTCGTTGGCGGCATTGTACAAGAAGCACGTGAGTTTGAAGCGTGAGGCGGATGTTGTGTGGGTGCAGGTTTCCGCTGTCAGTGTTATCGGGTAAACTGTTTCGATTTAAATTGCAGCGGGTACACGCATGTTAAAAGGCAGTTTGGTGGCCATTGTGACGCCGATGCATGACGATGGCAGCCTCGATCTTCCACGCCTGCGCGCGCTGGTGGACTGGCACATTGCCGAAGGCAGCGATGGTCTGGTCGTAGTGGGCACCACGGGTGAATCGCCTACCGTCAATTATGATGAGCACTGTGCGCTGATTCGAGCAGTGGTTGAACAGGCCGCCGGGCGGATCCCGGTGATCGCCGGTACCGGCGCCAATTCCACTTCTGAAGCGATTGCCCTGACGCGCTGTGCCAAATCTGCCGGTGCCGCGTATGCGTTATCGGTTGCGCCCTATTACAACAAGCCGACGCAGGAAGGCCTGTATCAGCATTTCAAGGCGATTGCCGAGGCCGAAGACCTGCCGCTGATTCTATACAACGTACCCGGCCGCACGGTCAGTGACATCAGCAACGATACCGTACTGCGGCTGGCTGCGGTGCCCGGTATCGTCGGCATCAAGGACGCTACCGGCAGCATCGAGCGCGCGACTGATTTGATTCACCGCGCACCAGCTGATTTTGCCTTGTATACCGGTGATGATGCCACGGCGCTGGCGTTTATGCTGATGGGCGGGCACGGCGTCATTTCCGTGACAGCCAATGTCGCACCGCGCGCCATGCACGAAATGTGCGAAGCTGCATTTGCCGGGGAACTGATGCGCGGTCGCAAGCTCAATCAGCAGCTGTTTGGTCTGCACCGCAAGTTGTTCGTCGAGGCCAACCCGATTCCGGTGAAATGGGCGCTGGCCGAAATGGGGCTGATCGATGCAGGCATTCGCTTGCCATTGACACCACTGTCGGCGGAACACCATGAAACCCTGCGTCTGGCGATGCGCCAGGCGCAGGTGCTTTAAATATTGTGCTGGCTCACGTGCCGAGTTAATTTTGCGGGCTAACGCTCTGTAGTCTTTTGAGGATATTGCAATGATGAATCGTAGCAAACTGGGGCTGGCAGTGATCGGCGCAGGGCTGAGCCTGTCAATAGCAGGTTGCGGTAGCCTGGGTATTCTGGAAACCAAGAAAATCGATTACAAATCAGCCAGCAAGTCGCAGGTACCGACTCTGGAAGTGCCGCCCGATTTGACCACACCAACCAGCGATGGACGTTATCAGGTTTCGGATATCAACCCGCGTGGCACAGCAACGTATTCGGCCTACAACGCCGAGCGCGGCGACAAGGCCAGCACTGGCAAGAGCGATATTCTGCCAACCGAAGACAATGTGCGCGTGGTGCGTGCAGGTAGCGAACGCTGGTTGGTAGTGAACCTGCCACCGGAAAAAGTCTGGCCGATTGTGAAAGAGTTCTGGCAAGACAATGGTTTCCTGATTAACAAGGAAGATCCGCAGGCTGGCGTGATGGAAACCGACTGGGCGGAAAACCGCGCCAAGATTCCACAGGACATCATCCGCAAAACCCTGGGCAAAGTGCTGGATGGCATGTATTCGACCGCCGAGCGCGACAAATTCCGCACCCGGCTGGAGCGCACCACCAATCCGCCGGGTGAAACTGAAATTTATATCAGCCATCGTGGCATGGCCGAAGTCTACGAAGGCAACGAGAGCAACAAGCGTACTGTATGGCAGCCGCGCCCGGTCGATCCCGGTCTGGAAGCCGAGATGTTGAGCCGCCTGATGGAGCGTTTCGGGGTTGAAAAAGCGCGTGCCAAGGCGCTGCTGGCTGAACAAAGCAACGTCGAGCGTGCCAAATTTGGCAAAACCAGCAGCGGTGCGCCGCTGCTGACGATCAGTGATCCGTTTGACCGCGCCTGGCGCCGGGTTGGTTTGGCGTTGGATCGGGTGGGTTTCACGGTCGAAGATCGTGACCGTTCCAAAGGGATTTATTACGTGCGTTACGTCGATCCACAAGTCGACGTTGAAACCAAAAAAGACACCGGCATGTTGAGCAAGCTGGCGTTTTGGCGCAGTAGCAAAAAAACCGCTGTCAACGGCGATAAATATCAGATTGAAGTGTCTGAAAACGCCGCCGCCAATGCCAGCGACGTGCGTGTGTTGACCAGCACCGGCGTGCTGGCTCCGGCAGAAATCGCTGATAAAATCACCAAACTGTTGTTCGAACAACTCAAGTAATGCGCTTTGCCTCGCTCGGCAGTGGTAGCGAGGGCAACGCACTGGTGGTTGAGGTGGGCGCAACCCGGGTCATGGTCGATTGCGGTTTTGGCCTGCGCGAAACGGTGCGCCGTCTTGCCCGCAAGGGGCTGACGCCGGATGCGATCGATGCGATCGTCATCACCCACGAACATGGCGACCATATCGGCGGTGCAGCGGCATTTGCGCGCAAATACGGCATGCCGGTCTGGCTCACGCGCGGTACGCTGACGGTATTTCGCAACCAGTATGACAAATTGCCTGAGGTGCGTAATATCGACAGCCATGCCGCGTTTGCCATCGGTGACATTGAAATCCAGCCGTTTCCGGTGCCGCATGATGCGCGCGAACCGGTGCAGTTCGTGTTTGGCGACGGCACGCACCGGCTCGGTTTGTTGACCGACGTGGGCGCTACCACGCCGCATATCGAAGCCATGCTGACACGCTGCGACGCGCTGGTGCTGGAGTGCAACCACGATGCCAGTCTGCTGCAACAGAGTGGCTATCCACCCGGTTTGAAGCGTCGTATCGCTGGACAATACGGCCATCTCGACAATCATGCAGCGGCGCATCTGCTCAGTCGGCTGGACAACAGCCGCTTGCAACATTTGATCGCGGCACACCTTTCCAGACAAAACAACACACCAGAACTCGCGTTACAGGCGCTGACCAGCGT
Organism: Sideroxydans lithotrophicus; assembly: GCA_022736605.1. Lineage (GTDB taxonomy): Bacteria > Pseudomonadota > Gammaproteobacteria > Burkholderiales > Sulfuriferulaceae > Sulfuriferula. Next base: position 7,869 of record DZDB01000001.1, on the reverse strand, counting down.
GCTCAGCAATCCACCGGCAGGATTGACCCACGCCACACAGGAAGATGGTTTTGACTGGCGCGAATTGAATACGCGCTGAGCGCAGCCGAACCGAGCGCATTTGCGACGGTTGGGCGCTGACTGGTATAGCGCAATTGCTGTACAATAAGCGCTTGATTTATCAGGAGCAATACGCATGGCTTTTTCCGATCTCGGCCTGGTGCCTGAGATACTTCGCGCGGTCGTAGAGTGCGGTTACACTGAACCCACGCCGGTTCAGGCGCAAGTCATACCGGTCGCGCTGACAGGTTGCGATGTAATGGCAGGCGCGCAAACCGGCACTGGCAAAACGGCCGGTTTTACCCTGCCGATGCTGAGTCGGCTGGCGCCGTTCGCCACCACCAGCCCTTCGCCTGCACGCCATCCGGTCCGTGCGTTGATCCTGACACCCACCCGCGAACTCGCAATGCAGGTGGAAGAAAGCGTCCACACCTATGGCAAGTACCTGCCGTTGCGCACCACGGTGGTCTACGGTGGCGTCAACATGAACGCGCAAATCGCGATTTTGCGCAATGGTGTGGATATTCTGGTCGCTACGCCGGGTCGTCTGCTCGACCACGTGCAAAATAAAACAGTTAATTTGTCGATGGTGCAGATGCTGATTCTGGACGAAGCAGACCGTATGCTGGACATGGGTTTCATGCCGGATTTACGCCGCATTATTGCGCTGTTACCCGCGCAACGGCAGAACATGATGTTTTCGGCCACGTTTTCCGGCGAGATCAAAAAGCTCGCCGACAGTATGATGAATGCGCCACAGTTGATTGAGGTGGCGCGCCGCAATACCGCTGCCGAAACGGTCAGGCAAGTGGTATTGCCGGTGCACAAGGAGCGTAAGCATGCGCTGCTCACGCACCTGATCAAAACCCGCCAGTTGCGTCAAGTGCTGGTATTTTGCGGCACCAAGCTGGGTGCCAACCGGCTGGCACAGCATTTGAGCCGTGACGGCATTCCGGCCAATGCGATTCATGGTGACAAAACCCAGCAGGCGCGGGTCGAGGCGCTGGATCAGTTCAAGCAAGGCGTGATCCAGGTTTTGGTCGCAACCGACGTCGCCGCGCGTGGCATCGATATCGATCAGTTGCCGTGCGTGGTCAATTACGATATGCCGCACGCTGCCGAAGATTACGTGCATCGTATTGGCCGTACCGGACGAGCGGGTGCCAGTGGCGAAGCCTGGTCGCTGGTGTCAGTCGACGAGCTGCGCTATCTGGCCGATATCGAGCGTTTATTGGGTGCCAAAATCCCGACCGAAATCATTCCGGGTTTTGAACCCGAACTGGGTGCGATGCCGGAGCCCGCGCGTGCGCGTCAGCCACGGTTTGACCCATCAAAACAGGCCGCTGGCGCCTCGACACCTGTGTCTGGCGCCGCCGCACGTGAAGCGCTGATGGCCAGCCCGCCCACGCGTCGTGAGCGTGTCGACATCGAGGTGCCGGATACGCCGCCTGCATTGCGCGCGCAAGCAGCGGCGACACCCGTTCGCAAGCAGGTCGCAGCGCTGTTTCGGCCGCCGGGCAATGCGGGCAATTAAGCCGGGCAGGCGCAACCGGGCCGTGGTTCTGACGACGTTTTAACCAGACCGATGACGGAACTGATTTTTGTGGCACTGCTGGCGGCGCTGGGCTGGTTCTGGCTGAACAGCATGACCAGCCGCGAAACAGCGGTGGCGGCAGCCAGGCGCGGTTGTGACGCCGATCAGGTGCAGTTGCTGGACGATACGGTGGCCTTGGCGTCATTGCGTTTGGCACGCAATGACCACGGTCAGCTGGTGTTACGCCGGGGCTACCGGTTTGAATACAGCGACACCGGCGATAACCGGCGCGAAGGCATGGTGACGCTGCTGGGGAGCCGGATTGAGACCGTCAGGCTGGGCAACGTCTGGTCGGTGTAACTTGGTGTACTGGTTACATTGCTTCGATTTCCAGCACAGCGAGGCTGATGTGCTTGCCGAGCTGGTCGTCAAAGCCGGGTAGTGTGCGAAAATTCTGCAATTTGCTTGCCACCGCAGGCTTCATCTCGAAATCACTTTTGCCTGCGTCGTACTGGTGCTGTACTTCCGCAAACAGGATCGCCATGTAGTCGCGGTAGCGTTGCACCATTTGTGCGTCGCCGGTTTTGCCATGGCCCGGCACATAATGCTTGGCTTTCAGCGCGATGGCACGGTCGCATGCGGCGATGTTGCCTTTGAAAGTGCCGTCATCGAGACGTGCAATGTAATCAGCCAATACGTTGTCGCCGGTAAACAAGACGGAATCCTGCACCACCTCGATCATGATGTCGGTTTTGCTATGGGCATTTTGCGGTGCCAGGATGTGAAACGTTACGCCGCCAGTTGAGAAACGCTGATTTTCGTTTACCGCCACGGTGGGAATCACCGCGCGCGTGCCCTTGGTATAACCTTGGGTCAGCCGATCCATCAGGCTGACCCAAGTTTCAGCTTCTCCCGCCCGCGCTTTCTCGATCATCTGTGGGTGTGCCATTAATTGCGCCTTCGGATACGCGTCGATAATGGCTTGATTGCCAAGCCAGTGGTCACCGTGTACGTGGGTGGCGAGAACGTGGGTGACAGGTTTTGGTGTGACTTTCTTGATTTGGCGTAGCACCATGCGGCCGCTCTCCAGGCTGGCGCCGGGATCAATAACAACCACGCCGGTTTGCGTCACAACAAAGCCAGGGTTATTCATGAACCCCTGGTTGGCAACGGAAGGCTGACCGAGCGGGCCGTGAATGACATAGGTGTGGGCGGCGATTTTTTCGGCTGAATAGTCACGTACGGTGTTGTCAGCAGCGAGTGCCGTTAGCGGTAGCAGCAGAGCGGGGGCGAGCAGGCGGCGCAGAATAGCGATGAGGTGCATGATGAAGCTCCAGATACGGGTTTTGAACCTCGTATCATGCCGTGACTGTGGTTAACTGAATATGGTACGGCGCTACCACCATTTCTCATAAATAATCCGGCTGGCCGGTACACCAAGGCTCGCCAGCATGGCGCTGACGTCTTCCACCATGCCTTGTGGCCCGCACAGGTAATACAGGGTGTCGCTGCTCATGCCTGCGCGTTGCAGCAAGGCGGCGTCGGTGCGGCCGCTCAGTCCGTGCCAGTGCGCGTCGGGCTGGGTCACGCTGACCAGACTGTGCAAGTTGTTGAATTGCAGGCTGAGGCGCTCGATTTCGTCGCGAAACAGAAATTCGTCCGGGCTGGGTATGCTGTACACCAAAGTGGCGTCTGTGCCGGGTACGGCGTCGGCAACATAGCGAAAGATGCTGATCAGCGGCGTAACGCCCACGCCCGCGCCGACCAGTACGATGCGCTGACTCATTTCGGGTTGATAAACAAACACGCCCTGACCGCCGGAAATCTGCACCGTATCGCCAATGCGAGCCTGTTCGTGCAACCATCGCGTAACCGGGTGACGTGTGCTGGATTTGATTGCCAGTTCAATCGCACCATGAACCACCGGCGATGAGGTCATTGAATAACCGCCCAGATGTGGCGCTCCGTCCAGTTCGATTTTCAGATCGATCCACTGCCCGGCCAAAAAGTGAAAAGCCGGGTCTTCAACCTTGAGCTTGAACAGCTTGACGCTGGGCGTGGCCTGCTGAATTTGAGTGAGGGTGGCAGTAAACAAGCGAAATCCCGGTTGCTGTCAGTATAAGAAGCGACAGGTTGCCGGGTTATGCGTGCAATTGCAAACATCAGACGCGACGTGGCTCAGGTTTTGGATTTGAAATCCAGCGAGGCGGAATTGATGCAATAGCGCAAACCGGTCGGTGCCGGACCGTCTTCAAACACGTGGCCGAGGTGGCTGCCGCAACGGTGGCAATGCACTTCGGTGCGTGCCATCAACAGGCTATGGTCGGTCTCGGTTTCAACAGCCGCCGCCGAATCGGGCTGCCAAAAGCTCGGCCAGCCACTGCCGGAATCGTATTTGGTGGCAGCATCAAATAATACTTCGTCGCAGACGGCACAGTGGTATTTACCGTCGTCCTTGAGATCCCAGTATTTGCCGGTAAAGGCGCGTTCGGTGCCGTGTTCGCGCAAAATATGGTATTGCTCCGGGCTGAGCTTTGCGCGTAACGCTTGTTCTGAAGGGATGATTTTGTCTGTCATGATTAAACGCCTCTGTTGTTTCTGCAAAATGTGGGACACCTGCTGGCTTATAAAGTGCCTGAGCATGCTTTATGCTTCGCTTTTAGCATTGACATGGCGGGGGACTTTGAATTACATTTAATTCGCAATTTAGATTAAGTCTAATTTGTTGGAGGCGTTGATAACTATAGTAATCAGCAAGCTGTTTAATTTAACCAAGAGGGGCAATATCATGCAACTGAAAGGTTCTAAAACCGAAACTAGTTTAAAAGAGGCGTTTGCCGGTGAATCCCAAGCAAATCGCCGCTATCTGTATTTCGCAGCGAAGGCTGACGTGGAAGGTCAAAACGACGTGGCTGCAGTGTTCCGCTCGACTGCTGAGGGTGAAACCGGTCATGCGCACGGCCACCTTGAATACCTTGAAGCCTGTGGTGATCCCGCAACGGGTCTGCCCATCGGTGCCAGCCGCGACAACCTGAAAGCATCGGTTGCAGGCGAGACCCATGAGTACACTGATATGTATCCAGGTATGGCTAAAACTGCGCGTGATGAAGGGTTTGATGAGATTGCCGACTGGTTTGAAACTTTGGCCAAGGCAGAACGCTCACACGCTGGGCGGTTCCAGAAAGCCCTTGACGCACTGGTCGACTAAGCTGGCTTGATACGCATCACACCGCAGTGAGTATTGCCTTGGCAGCGCTCACTGCGGATTTAAATACCCTATTCCGAAAGAACAAAATGACTGTGCGCGAAGGCAATCTGCAAGCGCCTACCCGGCATGCGCTGGACTGGAAAAATCCCGAATTTTACGATGAAGCCGCGTTGTTCCATGAACTGGAGCGAGTGTATGACTTGTGCCACGGGTGCCGCCGCTGCGTGTCTTTATGTACCGCCTTCCCGACGCTATTCGACCTGGTGGACGAATCGCCGACGCTGGAAGTCGATGGTATCAACAAGCAGGATTACTGGAAGGTCGTGGATCAGTGTTACCTGTGTGACCTGTGTTACATGACCAAATGCCCGTATGTGCCGCCGCATCCGTGGAATCTGGATTTTCCGCATACCATGCTGCGGGCCAAGGCGATCAAGTATAAAAAAGGCGAGACAAAATTCCGTGACAAACTGTTGTCCAGCACCGATGCCATGGGCAAACTGGCGTCGATACCAGTGGTGGTGCAAGTCGTCAATGCAACGCTCAACAACGCTACGGCACGCAAGCTGATGGATGGCAAGCTGGGTGTGCACAAAGACCAGCAGCTGCCGCAGTACGACAGTGCCAAATTCCGCAGTACGGCGCGCCCGGATGACAGCTTTGCGGTGAAAGCCGGGGCGCAGACGCCGGGCAAAGTCGCCATTTACGCGACCTGTTATGTGAACTATAACGAACCAGGCATTGGCCACGATTTGCTTAAAGTGCTGGCGCACAATGAAATCCCCGCGCAACTGGTGGAAAAGGAAGCGTGCTGCGGCATGCCCAAGCTGGAACTGGGTGATCTTGAAACCGTTGAAAAACTGAAAAACGTCAATATTCCACACTTGGCAAAACTGGCGCGTGATGGCTATGCAATTCTGACCGGTGTCCCGTCCTGCACGTTGATGTTCAAGCAGGAACTGCCCTTGATGTTTCCGGATGACGCGGACGTGCAGGCGGTCAAGGCAGCGATGTGGGATCCGTTTGAATACCTGATGGCTCGCCATGCAGATGGGTTGCTGAAAAGTGAGTTCACCAAGCCATTGGGCAAGGTGTCATACCACGTGCCGTGTCATCAGCGGGTACAGAACATTGGCAATAAAACACGTGACAGCCTGAAGCTGGCGGGTGCGGAAGTGACCATGGTCGAGCGCTGTTCCGGCCACGATGGCACCTGGGGCGTGAAGTCGGAATATTACGATAACGCGATGAAAATCGGTCGCCCGGTATTCAAGCAGATGGCTGCGCCAGAGCCGAATTACGTCAGTTCCGATTGTGATATTGCCGCGCGCCACATTTTGCATGGTATGGGTGAGAGTCAGGCGCAGAAGGCGCATCCGATTACTTTGATGCGTATTGCGTATGGGCTATAACCCTGACAATGCCTAATTGTTTGTTCAAACCGGGCCCGATAACGGCTCAGCATGTACACGAGGACTGATTTATGCCAGCGATTACCCGCGACAGCCTGATGACTCTGGAAGCCTACACCAAGGCACGGCCTGCAATCCGCGCCGAAACCATGGCGCACAAAAAGAACCGTCTGGTGCATTTGGGCGAAAACATCGCGTTGATGTTCGAAGATGAAAAAACCCTGCGCTATCAGATCCAGGAGATGCTGCGCGTTGAAAAAACCTTCGAAGAGCAGGGTATTGAAGACGAACTCAACGCTTATACGCCGCTACTGCCGGATGGGCATAACTGGAAAGCAACGATGCTGATCGAATATGCCGAAGAAGCCGAGCGACGCCGGATGCTGGCCTTGCTAAAGGGTGTGGAAGATCAGGTCTACGTGCAGGTTGGTGAGTGCGACAAGGTATTCGCGATTGCTGACGAGGACATGGAGCGCGAGAACGCCGAAAAAACCTCGTCTGTACATTTTCTGCGCTTTGATCTGACGCGCAGCATGATGGATGCGCTGCGCGCCGGTGCCAGCGTGGCAATGGGTGTGCAGCACCCCAGCTACATGGCACAACAGACGGCGGTGTCCGAGGCTACGCGCACGGCACTTATGGCGGATCTGGTGTTCTAATCTGGGTAGATAAGCGGAGGCGGTATGCTGGACAACGTTATCATCAACCGATACAAATCGAAGATAACTGGCCTGACTCTGCCGCTAGCCATTCATTTCTGGAATGGCGAGACGTTGAATCTTGGCAAACCCGAGAAAGTGCGTCTGTCGCTCCATTCGCTCAAGGCAGCGACCGCGCTGTCTGCGCCCACGCTGGGAAAATTTGCGCGCTGCTATGTCGAAGGGGAGATTGACCTTGACGGCGACATGCGTGAAATCATCCGCCTGGGCGAACAGCTCTGCGCTGATGGTGACTGCATCACCGAAGACAAGCGCGGCAGCGCGGCGTGGAAATGGTGGCGTCACACACGCACCCGTGACCGCAAGAACATCGGCTATCACTATGACGTGTCCAACGATTTTTATGCGCTCTGGCTGGATCAGCGGCGCGTTTATTCCTGCGCCTATTTCCAGCATCCGGACGATACGCTGGAACAGGCGCAAATCGCCAAGCTCGATCACATCTGTAAAAAACTGCGTCTACAGCCGGGTGATCGCCTGCTCGATATTGGCTGCGGCTGGGGCGGGTTGGTATTGCATGCGGTCGAGCATTACGGCGTGCGGGCGGTCGGCATCACGTTGTCGCAAAACCAGCATGATTTCGTGCGCGAGCAAATCCGCGCGCGGGGGCTGGAAGACCAGCTCGAAGTCCAATTGATGGACTATCGTGATGTGCCCGAAGATGCACTATTCGACAAGATCGCCAGCGTCGGTATGTTCGAGCATGTCGGACGCGGCAATCTGGATGCGTATTTTGCCAAGATATTCAGCTTGCTAAAGCCGGGTGGCCTGGTGCTCAATCACGGTATTACTTCTGCGGGCGTGGATACGGCGGGTCTGGGCAGCGGTATCGCCGAATTCATTGATGACTACGTATTTCCCGGCGGCGAGTTGGTGCATGCCTCACGCGTCATTGAATCGCTTGCGCGGCAGGGACTGGAATGCGTCGATGCTGAAAATCTGCGCCCACATTATGCC